>NZ_JADCLG010000041.1:0-118186 GCF_014982425.1 Enterobacter cloacae complex sp. I1M
GAAATATCCTCCGTTTAACATCGTTATGATAAACATAAAATGCCATAGAAATTTTATATAATTCAGATGGGTATAATTAAAAAATCAATCCAGCGCCTTCACCATCTTCCCACTCGTCACAAACGTCCCGGCCCCCAGATGATGCAGCGTATTCAGCTTATCCCCGTCAAACTGCCAGCGTCCGGCGACAAATGCGCGTTCATCTGCCGCGGCGGAAACCACTTCGCCAAACAGGGTGTCATATTTCTCGGCCGCAGAAGTGACAGGTAATAACCGACACTCCATCCACGCCAGACATTTCTCTTCTATAACCGGCAGACCAAGCTCAGGGCCATGAATAACCGGGATCCCGTAGCAGTTAAATTTATCCTCGTCGCGCCCGCTGACGCTGCCGACCGCCCAGGTCCAGTTGGCTGCCGCCACGCCGGGGATCACAATGCCGAATTTCCCGCTGCGTTCGATCAACTCCCGTGACCACGCGCTTTTGTCTACCACGATCGCGATACGCGGGGGTTCAAATTCCACCGGCATAGACCATGCGGCGGCCATGACGTTGCGACGATCGATGGTCTCATCCCGGCTGGTGATGAGCACGGTTGGACCGTGATTCAGAAGACGGCTGGCATGACGTAATTCAACAGGACGAAAGTGGCTCATAGGATCTCCTCATGTACACGATGAGTATGCCGAAAAAGCACTTTTGCGCATATGCATAAGGGAAAATAGTTTATAAACAGGGGATATCACATCATGGAGCAAATCATGTCCCCATTTCTGAGTGCTTATTTTGCCCGCACGGGCTGGCAGCAGCCCGTACAGGTTAATATCGATACCCTGCGGGGGCTCCATTTACACCATAACTGCGCGATCCCTTTTGAAAATATTGACGTCGTTTTGCCGCGGGAAATCCATTTGGACGACGGGTGTCTGGTGGATAAACTGGTCACCGCGCGTCGGGGGGGATATTGCTTCGAGCAAAATGGCCTGTTTGAACGGGTGTTGCGCGAAGTTGGGTTTACGGTACGCAGCGTGCTGGGGCGGGTTGTGCTGGCGAATCCGTCGCAGATGCCGCCGCGCACGCACCGGTTGCTGCTGGTTGAGCTGAACGGCGAGCGCTGGATCGCTGATGTAGGATTTGGCGGACAAACGCTGACGGCGCCGATTCGTTTGATCGCCAACGAGGAGCAGGAAACCCCGCACGGGTGCTATCGTTTGCTGAGCGAGGGTAACGACTGGGTACTGCAATTCCGCCATCACGAGCACTGGCAGTCAATGTACCAATTTGACCTGGGGACGCAGTACTTCAACGATTACGTGATGGGTAACTTCTGGTCGGCGCACTGGCCTCAGTCCCATTTTCGTCATCACCTGCTGATGTGTCGCCACCTGCCGGACGGGGGCAAGCTGACGCTGACCAACTTTAATTTTACCCACTGGCAGAACGGTCATGTGGAGGAGCAGATCCATTTGCCGGATGCGGAGGCGCTATATAAGCTGATGCAGGAGCGGTTTGGCCTGGGCGTTGATGACCCGAAGCACGGCTTTACGCTGGCAGAGCTGACGGCCGTGATGGCGGGGTTTGATACGCATCCGCAGGCGGGGAAATAGCCCGGTGGCGGCTACGCCTTTCCGGGCCTACGGGAGTATACGTAGGTCGGGTAAGGCGTAGCCGCCACCCGACAAATCAACGGCGCGATCTTACCACCTGATACCGACGCGTGAAGTACTCAAACGGCGCGCTCCACACGTGCACCAGGCGGGTGAACGGGAAGATGAGGAAGATCGTCATCCCCAGCACCAGATGCACGCGGAAGATCGGCGCGACGCCGCTCAGCATTTCCGACGAGCCGCCCTTAAACGTGACGATACCCTGCGCCCAGCCGACCAGCTTCATCATCTCGCTTCCGTCAGGGTACTGAGCGGAGAAAGGAATGGTCGACAGCCCAAGGATGCACTGAAGCAGCAGGATACTCATGATGATAATATCCGGCGTGGTGGACGTGGCGCGCACCCGCTGGTTGAACAGGCGTCGGATCAAAAGCATCGACCCACCGATCAGCGTCAGCACCCCGCAAATACCTCCCGCAATCATGGCTAACTGCTGTTTAACCGCGACGGGTAAAAACCAGGCGTACATCCAGTGCGGGGTTAACATGCCGAACAGGTGCCCGAAGAAGATCCCCAGAATCCCAATATGAAACAGGTTCGAAGCCCAGTTCATCCCGCGCTTGCTGAGCATCTGGCTTGATGACGCCCGCCAGGTGTACTGCCCATAGTCGTAGCGCAACCAACTGCCGAGGAAGAAGACGGTGGCGCAGATGTACGGATAAATGTCATAGAAAAACACGTTCAGGTAATGAGTCATTTTGGGCCTCCGGCGCTGACGTCCACGTACTGCGGCGCGACGTCCTGGCTAAAGCGTCGTTGATATTGCTGCATCGGCGAACTGTCGCACGATGTGGCGTTGTCTTCGATAAACTTGACCTGTTCCTCTTCCCACACGGCGTCCAGCGCCTGACGGGTATCATCCCGTTTTTCACCGGATACCTGTTTCGCCACGCTGTCGCTGGAAAGCCGTGTTTCCGCCAGCGACAGCAGGGCGTCAAACAGCTGGTAATGCGCTACCTCGCGCTGTTTCAGGCGGCCTCCAATCAGCGCCAGTATAGGCGCGACGTTTTGCAGCCCTTCACGCGCCTCGTCGTCGCTGACGATACTGAGATATTCCAGATAGAGCGGCAGATAGTCCGGCAGCTCGCGGCAATCCAGCTCCAGCCCGGCTTTCTCATACTGGCTCATCAGGTCGACCATCGCCTGACCGCGATCGCGGGACTCGGCGTGAACGTGCTCGAACAGCAGTAGTGAAGTCGCGCGCCCCCGCTCGAAAACTTCACACCATTCGGCCTGCTTATCCAGCAGCGGGGCGCTCAGGTGCTGCTGCGCAAACGGCAGTAGCATGGGCGCATCCTGTTCCACCAGGGAAAGCGCTTCTTCACGGTTATCCCAAAGCAGCTCATCGGGATACTCAATCAGTAGCGCGATGATTTTAAGGATCTGCATTATTCTCCCTCCCCGTGATCGCGCACCTCGGTAATGTTGATCGCGTCGATGCGGCTGCTGTTGAAAAGGTTGAATTTGGTGTCGGAGCCGTGACAGCCGTCACCGAAGGTGAAGCCGCAGCCGTTTTTCTCCGGGAAGGCGTCGCGCGCCATTTCGCGGTGGCTGGTCGGGATCACGAAGCGGTCTTCGTAGTTAGCGATGGCCAGATAGCGGTACATCTCCTCAACCTGCGCTTCGGTCAGGCCCACTTCCTCAATGGCGCGGGTATCGGTCACGCCTTCCACGGTCTGGGAGCGTTTGTAGTGGCGCATCGCCATCATGCGCTTCAGAGCGCGCAGCACCGGGCCGGTATCGCCCGCGCTGAGCATATTTGCCAGGTATTGCACCGGGATGCGCAGGCTTTCGACCGCAGGCAGTACACCGTCGCTCTGCGGCAGACCACCCGCGTCCGCGTAGGACTGAATCGGTGACAGCGGCGGCACATACCAGACCATCGGCAGGGTGCGGTATTCCGGATGCAGCGGCAGGGCGAGCTTCCAGTCCATCGCCATTTTGTAAACCGGGGAACGCTGCGCTGCGTCGATGACGTTCTGCGGGATGCCCTGCTTCAGGGCTTCTTCAATCACCGCCGGATCGTTCGGGTTAAGGAACACGTCGCACTGGCGCTCATACAGATCGGTTTCATGCTCGGTGCTGGCCGCCTCTTCAATACGGTCCGCGTCATACAACAGCACGCCAAGGTAGCGGATGCGTCCAACGCAGGTTTCTGAGCAGACGGTCGGCTGGCCGGACTCGATGCGCGGATAGCAGAAGATGCACTTCTCTGACTTGCCGCTTTTCCAGTTGAAGTAGATTTTCTTGTACGGACAGCCGCTAATACACAGACGCCAGCCGCGGCATTTGTCCTGATCGATCAGCACAATGCCGTCCTCTTCGCGTTTGTAAATCGCACCGCTCGGGCAGGTGGCGACGCAGCTCGGGTTGAGGCAATGCTCGCACAGGCGCGGCAGGTACATCATGAAGGTGTTTTCGAACTGGCCGTACATCTCTTTCTGGATCTTCTGAAAGTTTCGATCGCGGGCGCGTTTTTCGAACTCGCCGCCCAGCAGCTCCTCCCAGTTTGGTCCCCAGACGATCTTATCCATCCGCTTACCGTCAATCAGCGAGCGGGGGCGGGCGGTAGGGAGGTGATCCCCCTCCGGGGCGCGGTGCAGATCCTGGTAATCGAAGGTGAAAGGTTCATAGTAATCGTCAATCTGCGGCAACACGGGGTTGGCGAAAATTTTCGACAGGACGCCCATTTTTCCGCCGAGGCGCGGGGTCAGCTTGCCGTGAATACTGCGGATCCATCCACCTTGCCACTCATCCTGATCTTCCCAGTTTTTCGGATAGCCGATACCCGGTTTGGTTTCGACGTTATTAAACCACGCATACTCCATCCCTTCGCGCCCGGTCCAGACGTTCTTACAGGTGACCGAGCAGGTGTGGCAGCCAATGCATTTATCGAGATTCAGTACCATGCCAACCTGTGAGCGTATTTTCATTTTTTCGCCTCCTGAACCTGATCCCGACCTTCGCCGTCCAGCCAGTTAATGTTTTTCATTTTGCGGATCATAATGAACTCGTCGCGATTCGAGCCGACGGTGCCGTAATAGTTAAAGCTGTACGCCAGCTGCGCGTAGCCGCCAATCATGTGGGTCGGTTTCGGACAGACGCGGGTGACCGAGTTGTGGATCCCGCCGCGCCGTCCGGTCACTTCTGACCCCGGAATGTTCAGAATGCGCTCCTGAGCGTGGTACATCATGGTCATGCCCGGCGGCACGCGCTGGCTGACCACCGCGCGGGCGGTGAGGGCGCCGTTGGCGTTGAAGGCTTCGATCCAGTCGTTGTCCTCAATCCCCAGCTCGCGCGCGTCGGTTTCGCTGATCCAGACGATTGGCCCCCCGCGTGACAGGGTCTGCATCAGCAGGTTTTCGCTGTAGGTGGAGTGAATGCCCCATTTCTGGTGCGGCGTCAGGAAGTTAAGCGCTTTTTCCGGGAAGCCGTTCGGCGGGATCTCGCGCATGTGGGTGACGCTGCGGGTATCAATCGGTGGACGATAGGCCACCAGACTTTCACCGAAGGCGCGCATCCAGGTGTGATCCTGATACAGCTGCTGGCGGCCGGAAATCGTGCGCCACGGGATCAGCTCGTGAACGTTGGTATAGCCTGCGTTATACGAGACATGCTCGCTCTCAAGGCCGGACCACGTTGGGCTGGAGATAATTTTGCGCGGCTGCGCCTGAATATCGCGGAAGCGGATTTTCTCGTCTTCTTTGTTCAGCGCCAGATGGGTGTGATCGCGCCCGGTCAGTTCGCCGAGGGCCTCCCAGGCTTTGACCGCGACCTGACCGTTGGTTTCCGGCGCAAGAGCGAGGATCACCTCTGAAGCATCAATGGCGGTTTCAATGCGCGGTCGGCCTTTGGCCGGGCCGTCGAGCTTGACGTAATTGAGCTTGCCGAGGAAATCGACTTCGTTTTGCGTGTTCCACGATATGCCTTTTCCGCCGTTGCCGAGTTTGTCCAGCAGCGGACCGAGAGAAGTGAAGCGCTCGTAGGTTTCCGGATAGTTGCGCTCGACGACCGCAATGTTTGGCGCGGTTTTACCGGGGATGAGATCGCACTCGCCTTTGCGCCAGTCCAGAATATCAAAAGGCTGCGACAGTTCCCCCGGGGAGTCATGCTGTAGCGGCTGTAGCACCACGTCAGTTTCGGTGCCGAGATGCCCGACGCACACTTCAGAGAAGACTTTGGCGATGCCTTTGTAGATCTCCCAGTCGCTGCGGGACTCCCACGCCGGGTCAACGGCGGCAGAGAGCGGGTGAATAAACGGATGCATGTCCGAGGTATTCATATCGTCTTTTTCATACCAGGTGGCGGTCGGCAGGACGATATCGGAGAACAGGCAGGTGCTGGACATACGGAAATCGAGCGTCACCAGCAGATCCAACTTGCCCTCAATGGCGGCGGTTTGCCATTCAACCTCTTCAGGTTTGACATCATCCGTTGAGCCTAAATCCTCGCCCTGAATCCCGCTCTCGGTGCCAAGCAGGTATTTGAGCATGTACTCATGGCCTTTTCCGGACGAGCCAAGCAGGTTAGAACGCCAGACAAACAGGTTGCGCGGGTGGTTCTTGCCGTTGTCCGGCTGTTCGCAGGCAAAGCGAATATCGCCCGATTTTAACGCCTGCACGGTGTAATCCTGCGGCGACATCCCGGCGGCGTCGGCGCGGGCCTTAACGTGCAGCGGGTTGAGGTTGAGCTGCGGCGCGGAAGGGAGCCAGCCCATGCGCTCGGCGCGGACGTTGAAATCAATCAGATGTCCGGTGAATTTCGACGCGTCTGCAAGAGGAGAAAGCAGCTCCTGTGCGGTGAGCTTCTCATAGCGCCACTGGCTGGCGTGGTTGTAGAAGTAAGAGGTGCTGTTCATCTGGCGCGGCGGACGGTTCCAGTCCAGTGCGAAGGCCAGCGGCAGCCAGCCGGTTTGCGGGCGCAGCTTCTCCTGGCCGACATAGTGCGACCAGCCGCCGCCGCTTTGCCCGACGCAGCCGCAGAAGACCAGCATGTTGATCATCCCGCGGTAGTTCATGTCCATGTGGTACCAGTGGTTCACACCGGCCCCGAGGATGATCATCGAACGACCATGGGTTTTGTGCGCCGTGTCGGCAAATTCACGGGCGATTTTTTCTATCAGGTAAGCGGGGACGCCGGTAATTTGTTCGCCCCAGGCCGGGGTGTAGGCTTTGATCTCGGCGTAGTTTGCCGCCGCGTTACTGTCTTCCAGACCGCGATCGAGGCCGTAGTTTGCGAGCACCAGATCGTACACGCTGACCACGCGTCTCTGGCTGCCGTCGGCCAGCGTCAGGGTTTTACTCGGTACGCGGCGCGTCAGCACCGGCTCCTGCTTCACGCTGCGGAAATGCGGGTTCTCGTTGCCCCCGAAGTAAGGGAAGGCCACGTCTGCCACACTGTCGTGGGTGATGAGCAGGGAAAGCGTCAGCTCGGTCTCCTGTCCCGCGGCCAGCGACTCCAGGTTCCATTTGCCTTTTTCGCCCCAGCGGAAACCGATAGAGCCGTTCGGCGCCACCAGATTTCCGGCGACGTCAAAGGCGATGGTTTTCCACTCCGGATTATTGGTTTCACCCAGCCCGTCGGCCAGATCCGACGCGCGCAGCATGCGGCCCGGCACCACGCGACCGTCAGCCTGTTCATCCAGCAGGACCAGCATCGGCATGTCGGTGTAGCGGCGGCAATAGTTGAGGAAGTAATCGCTCGGGTTATCAAGGTGGAACTCTTTGAGGATCACATGCCCCATCGCCATGGCAAGGGCACTGTCGGTACCCTGTTTGGGGGCCAGCCACTGGTCGCTGAGCTTCGCCACCTCCGAGAAGTCCGGCGTAATGGCGACGGTCTTGGTGCCTTTGTAACGCACTTCGGTAAAGAAGTGGGCGTCCGGGGTACGCGTCTGCGGCACGTTCGAGCCCCAGGCAATGATATAGCTGGAGTTGTACCAGTCCGCCGATTCCGGCACGTCGGTCTGCTCGCCCCAGGTCATCGGCGATGCCGGAGGCAGATCGCAGTACCAGTCATAGAAGCTCAGGCAGGTGCCGCCGAGCAGGGAGAGATAGCGCGTACCGGCGGCATAAGAGACCATCGACATGGCCGGGATGGGGGAAAAACCGGCTACCCGATCCGGGCCGTAGTTTTTGATGGTCCAGACGTTGGCGGCAGCAATCAGCTGGTTAAGCTCTTTCCAGTTTGAG
Organism: Enterobacter cloacae complex sp. I1M; assembly: GCF_014982425.1. Taxonomy (NCBI): domain Bacteria; kingdom Pseudomonadati; phylum Pseudomonadota; class Gammaproteobacteria; order Enterobacterales; family Enterobacteriaceae; genus Enterobacter; species Enterobacter cloacae complex sp. I1M. The sequence continues at coordinate 7,860 of NZ_JADCLG010000041.1, forward strand.
CGGATAAACCCGCCTTTACCGCGCGCCTTTCTGTAGCTTTGCGCTTTCTGTGGATCGTTCTGAATGGCATCCCAGGCCAGCACTGGATCGGTATGCTGCGCCAGCGCCTCGCGCCAGAGTTCGATCAGCCTGCGGCGTACCAGCGGGTACTTGAGACGGTTGGCGCTGTAGAGATACCAGGAGTAGCTTGCGCCACGCGGGCAGCCGCGCGGTTCGTGGTTAGGCAGGTCGGGGCGGGTACGCGGGTAGTCGGTCTGCTGGGTTTCCCATGTCACCAGGCCATTTTTGACATAAATCTTCCAGCTACAGGAGCCGGTGCAGTTAACGCCGTGGGTGGATCGCACAATCTTGTCGAACTGCCAGCGCTGACGGTAGCTGTCCTCCCAGTCGCGGTTGGTGTGGTACACCTGGCCGTGCCCATCGGCGAAACTGTCGCCTTTTGTTTTGAAGTAACGGAAGCGGTCCAACAGTTTGCTCATGACATTTCTCCTGCTTCGATAACATGGCCGGAGGGTGAGGCATCACGCTCCGGCGAAGAGGTAGTTATTATTTTTGTGAGGATTTGCGGCCGTACACCAGCCAGGTGACGAGCACGCAGACGATGTAAAACACGAGGAAGACTTTCATGGCGCCCACCGGGGAACCGGTCATCGCCAGGGAGGTGCCAAAGGCTTTGGGAATAAAGAACCCGCCCACCGCACCGATGGCAGAGATAAAGCCCAGCGCCGCAGCCGTTTCGGTCACCGCTTCATGCTGTGCCTGTTCATCGCTCCCGCCCTGTTTTTTCACGCGGTCGAGGGTGATTTGGCGAAAGATAATCGCGATCATCTGGAAGGTCGAGCCGCTACCCAAGCCTGCGGTCAGAAACAGGCCCATAAAGACCAGATAGAAGGCGATAAAGCTGCCTGAACCAGACCCGGGGAGCGTCAGGAAAATCAGGGCGCTAAAGATGGCCATAAAGACGAAGTTGATCAGCGTCACCCTTACGCCGCCCAGTCTGTCCGAAATCATTCCGCCAGCCGAACGCGCCAGGGCGCCGATCAGTGGGCCAAAGAAGGCGAGGTGGAGGATATTAACGTCCGGAAACTGGGTTTTCGACAGCATGGCAAAGCCTGCCGAGAAACCGATAAACGAGCCGAAGGTTGCCAGATAAAGCAGGCTCAGCAGCCAGAGATGAAAGCGCTTAAGCACCGGAAGCTGGCTGGCAATGGACGCTTTCGAGCTGGCGATGTCATTCATGCCAAAAAACGCCGCAATGGTGGCCAGAATCAGCAGCGGCGCCCAGATCCACGCCGCGTTCGCCAGCCACATCGTCGAGCCATCCTCCTGCGGTACGCCGTGCACGCCGAGGAAGGTAAACATCGGCAGGAAAATCACCAGCGGCGCAACCAGCTGCATCACACTCACGCCCAGGTTACCCAGCCCGCCGTTAATGCCCAGTGCGCTGCCCTGTCTGGCTTTCGGGAAGAAGAAGCTGATGTTTCCCATACTGGAAGCGAAGTTGGCACCGGCAAAACCGCAAAGCAGCGCGATGATGATGAAGATCCAATAGGGCGTGGCGGTATTCTGGATGGCGATCCCAAGCCAGACACAGGGTACGACCAGGATAACGGTACTTAACACGGTCCAGTAACGTCCGCCAAATATCGGTACCATAAAAGAGTAGGGGACACGCAATATCGCGCCGGAGAGAGAAGGTAATGCCGTTAGCATAAAAAGCTGATCGGTGCTGAAATTAAATCCGACCTTATTAAGATTTACCGCAATAGCGCTAAACAACATCCAGACACAAAATGCGAGCAGCAAACACGCCACGGAAATCCACAGGTTTCTTCGTGCGATATGTTTCCCTTTATTCTCCCAAAATTGCGCGTTTTCCGGTTTCCAGTTACTCAACAGATGCTGATTACTCTTCTCGCTTTGATGTGACATATCACCCTCTTGCTTACCGAAGTGGAGAGAAAAAAGAAGGAAAAACAGAAAGATATCTGTCAGTGGCGTATGAAATTTATAGGATGTTATGGGATACATCTGAAAGGATAGATAAAAAAGCGAATCCCTGAGTTTGGAATGGGAATCAGGGTTCGCTTTATGTGTTACTAATTGTAACTCTTTGCGGAAATTAATACTCCGATGGGAGTATTAAAACAATTCGAGGGAGATAAGTTTATCCAGATGCTTATTAAATGCCGCGTCGTCCATTTCAGGCATATTTAAGACGTATATGCCATCCAGGCCACATACCAGACCAATTAAACGCCAGGCGATATTTTCCGGCTGATCAGCAAGCGTAAAGGCGTTGGCCTCCGCCCCGGCGCGGATAATTGCGACCGTTTCCTGGTGCCACATCTCCATGGTCAAAACGTAGGCGCCTTTGATATCGCTATCCCGGCTGGCGAGAATTTGCGCCTCCCGCCACAGCCGAATGTAGGGCTCAAACCCGCCGTCATCGCTGCCGAGCATGGCATGCAGGCGCTCGCGCCAGCCTGCGTTTTCGCCAACGATTTCAGCATCCAGCAAATCGCGGATCAGCCTGACAAACGCCAGCGATTTAAGCTCGCCCGCCGACGCAAAGTGGTGATGCACCTGCCCGGTGGCGACGCCCGCTTCGGTAGCGATTCGGCGCACGGTCATCGCAGCGAATCCTTCGGTCAGCGCCACGCGCATTGCGGCCTGTAGGATCTCTTCCCGCCGCTCGTCCTTGCTCAGATAACGCATAATTTCTCACTCTCAATGGCAACGAAACGAGTGTAACAAAGAGCTGGACAAGTGTTCAACTTTACGTAGGATCGCAATCTGGACATGTGTCCAGTTTTTAAATGAAAAGGAAATTTATGTTTCGTCAGTGGTTAGCGTTAGTGATTATCGTGCTGGTGTATATCCCGGTGGCGATTGACGCGACGGTGCTGCACGTGGCGGCGCCAACATTGAGCATGACGCTGGGTGCCAGCGGCAACGAATTGTTGTGGATTATTGATATTTACTCGCTGGTGATGGCGGGGATGGTGCTGCCGATGGGCGCGCTGGGCGATCGCATAGGTTTTAAGCGCCTGCTGATGATCGGCAGCGTGCTGTTTGGCCTGTCATCGTTAGCGGCGGCTTTTGCGCCGTCCGCGGGCTGGCTGATTGCCGCCCGCGCGTCGCTGGCGATTGGCGCAGCGATGATCATTCCGGCTACGCTTGCAGGGATTCGCACGCTGTTTATTGACGTGCGGCACCGTAACATCGCCCTTGGCGTCTGGGCTGCCGTTGGGTCGGGCGGCGCGGCGTTTGGCCCGCTGATTGGCGGCATGCTGCTGGAGCACTTTTACTGGGGTTCGGTCTTCCTGATTAACGTGCCGATCGTGCTGATCGTGGTTTCGCTTGCTGCGCGCTTTGTGCCTGCTCAGCAGGGTCGGCCCGAGCAGCCGCTCAATATCAGCCATGCCATTATGCTGATTGTCGCCATTTTACTGCTGGTCTACAGCGCCAAAACCGCCCTGAAAGGGGTGCTGTCGCCGTGGATGGTGGCCTCTACGCTGCTTACCGGGGCGGTGATGCTGTTTATTTTCGTCCGTATCCAGCTGCGCGCGCGCGTGCCAATGATAGACATGCGTCTGTTTTGCCATCGCATTATTTTAAGCGGCGTGGTCATGGCAATGACCGCCATGATTGCGCTGGTGGGCTTTGAACTGCTGATGGCGCAGGAGTTGCAGTTCGTGCATGGTTTTACGCCGTTTGAAGCAGGGATATTTATGCTGCCGGTGATGGTGGCGAGCGGATTTAGCGGGCCGATCGCGGGTGTGCTGGTCGGGCGTCTGGGGCTGCGCATTGTCGCGGCCGGAGGCATGGGGCTAAGCGCGATCAGTTTTATCGGCCTGTCGACGCTCGATTTCAGCACCCAACAGTGGCAGGCGTGGAGCCTGATGGTGCTGCTGGGCTTCAGTGCCGCCAGCGCACTGCTGGCATCGACGTCAGCGATCATGGCTGCCGCGCCGAAAGAGAAAGCGGCCGCGGCAGGCGCGATCGAAACCATGTCCTACGAGCTGGGCGCTGGTCTCGGGATCGCCATTTTCGGTCTGTTGTTAACCCGCAGCTTTTCGGCGTCAATTGTACTGCCGCAGGGGCTGAGCGCGTCGCTGACCGATAAAGCCTCGTCGTCCATCGGTGAAGCGATGAAGGTTGCGCAGGAACTGACGCCGTCACTGGCCGAGCCGGTGATGACGGCGGCGAAAACCGCGTTCATCACCTCGCACAGCGTGGCCCTGGGCAGTGCGGGTGCCATGCTGATGATTCTGGCGATCGGGATCTGGTTTAGTCTGGCGAAGGTCGGAGGGCAGCAGTAAAAAAAAGGCCAGCCGCGAGGGCTGGCCTTTTGAACTAACACCTCTTAGAACTGGTAGGTCAGACCTACAGCCACGATGTTGTCGGTAGCCACTTTGGCATCTTTGGTGAACTGGCTGTCATCCACGAGGTTGATTTTGTAATCAACGTAGGTGGACATGTTTTTGTTGAAGTAGTAGCTCGCGCCAACGTCAACGTATTCAACCAGGTCCTGGTCGCCATAAGAACCGATGTCTTTACCTTTGGATTTCAGGTAAGCGATGGATGGACGCAGACCGAAGTCAAACTGGTACTGAGCCACAACTTCGAAGTTCTGTGCTTTGTTGGCAACGTGACCGCTACCGAACGCCGTCATGTTGCGGGTTTCAGAGTAGGTGGTTGCCAGGTAGATGTTGTTCGCATCGTACTTCAGGCCAGCAGCCCAGACTTCTGCGTTTTCGCCACCGGCGTTCAGGTTGCTTGCAGCACGAACCTGACGGTCAGTACGGTCAGATTTCGCGTAGGTCGCACCCACACCGAAGCCGTCGAATTCATAGGTAGAAGACAGACCCCAGCCGTCACCGTTGGATTCGGTGATCTCTGTACGGTCGTTTTTACCCTGGTACTGGGCAGCCACGTTCAGGCCGTCAACCAGACCAAAGAAGTCGGTGTTACGGTAGGTGGCAACGCCAGTGGTACGACCGGTCATGAAGCCGTCAGTCTGCGTCCAGGTATCGCCACCGAACTCTGGCAGAACGTCAGTCCATGCGCCGATGTCATAAGCAACACCGTAGTTACGACCGTAGTCGAAGGAACCGAATTCATCGAATTTCAGACCAGCGAAGGCCAGACGGGTTTTGTTGCCGTCGGAACCCTGAGCTTCAGAGCGGTTGCCCTTGAACTCATATTCCCACTGGCCGTATCCGGTCAGCTGATCGTTGATCTGAGTTTCACCTTTGAAGCCCAGACGAACGTATGTTTTGTCGCCGTCGCTACCAGCATCATCAGAAAAATAGTGCAGACCAGTAACTTTGCCGTACAGATCCAGTTTGTTACCGTCTTTGTTAAAAACTTCAGCCGCGTTAACAACGCCAGCCGCCAACATGGAAGTCACTGCCACTGCAACTAATTTAAGTTTCATCTTAACTAACCCTTATAATTTTATTTAGGTATTTCCTAAGCCACCTGAGCGATTTTTAAACGAGGCTTATCGTCAATGGCAGACTATTTTTAAAATTCCGTAGACTGCTTTCAATAATAAGTTTCAAAATATTAAAGATAATTTCAATTAGTGTGATCCTGATCCGATAAATTTCCCTTAAATCGCTCAATAAGGTTAATTTATATACATGAATTGATTATTAACCAAGCACGATAATAAGGCTGGAAATAGTTGCCATGCGTTTTTGTTTTTAGAGGGAGATAAAAGGGTTTGGCAGAGAATGTCAAGGAATGGGGCGCGTTATTGACTTTTAAAACAGTGGTTTGTGGATTTATCCTGGAGCCTGCAACTGTTTTTTAAAAGAAACATCCAGAAATAAACTATTGCACTATGTGCTATATAGCGCGGGAATATTGGGGTTGAATTAATTACACGCGTTGTCAGTTTATGTCAATTTCCACAACGGATCTGACTTTCTGTGAATACTCTATACAGAAATAGAAATACACACGAATGTTATAAATAATATTCTTTACTGTGATCACATATTAAAATAATGTTAATTTTTACCGGGCATAATTCGTGCCCGATAAAAATAAAAATGCTATTTGCGGGTGGCATACCAGCAAAGTAATGATCCGGCGCAAACCATTAATGCCCCTTGCCAGAATGAGAATGAAAGCGGAGAGCTCAGCATAATAGCCGCCAGCGCGGCAGAGAGTACCGGGGTGAAGTAGGAGACGGCCGCAAGCACCGTGACGTTACCGTGGAGGATCCCAATGTTCCAGGCGGCGTAGCCAAAGCCAAGGGCAACACCACACATCAACAGTTTCACGACTACCGGCACGCTGAATACCATTTCGGGCTGATCGCTGACGGCATATTTGACCCACAGGCTCAGGGCGGTCAGCAGGACGAAAAGAGTAATGCCATTTTGCCCTCTGGCATACCTGCTGGTGACGGTGCAGTAGGCGGCCCAGATAAAGGCACCGGCAAATGCCAGCCCGTAGCTCAGCGGGCTGGAAACGATGTTTAGCATGATGTCGTGAACGTGCAGCCCGTTTTCGCCGCCTAAGACCCAGCCCACGCCCAACAGGGAGATCGCTAAGCCGGGGATCACCCACAGGGTGGATTTTTGACCGTTGAACAAAATGGCGAACACAATCGTCAGGCTTGGCCAGAGATAATTGACCATGCCCACCTCAATTGCCTGCGAGCGCGTCGCGGCAAAGCCAAGCGACAGGGCAAGGCACATTTCATAGCTGACAAACAGGACGCTGCCCGCAATGAGATAGCCTTTCGAAAACCGTTTAATATCAGGGAAACCTACCGTCGCCAGACACAATAATCCGCTGACGGTGTAGATCATCGCTGCGCCCCCCACCGGGCCAAGTCCCTCACTGACGCTGCGGATGAGACCCACCATGGTGCTCCACAGCAGTATGGCCACCAGGCCAATCAGCGTTGCTCTTTTTCTGTCCATTACCCTGCCAGTCTCATAAAAATCAAAGGGTAAACTTATAGCATCTAACCCATTCACCAGGCGAATTTTCTGTTTCGCGGTTAACCCGAAAGGAGTAATAAATCATACCGGCGGTGACTATTAAGGGGGCGAAGTTCGGCGACCTTGATTTGACGCAAAAAAAACAGGGGCTTTGCTGTTAGTTTGCGGCGCGAAGTCTTATCAGATAACGAGGACAGCAATGGACGTCAGCCGCAGACAATTTTTTAAAATCTGCGCGGGCGGTATGGCCGGAACAACAGCCGCAATGCTGGGATTCGCTCCCAAAATGGCGCTGGCTCAGGCACGCAACTATAAACTGCTGCGCGCGAAAGAGATCCGTAACACCTGCACATACTGCTCCGTGGGTTGTGGGCTATTAATGTATAGCCTGGGTGATGGCGCGAAGAACGCCAAAGAAGCGATTTATCATATTGAAGGGGACCCGGACCATCCGGTGAGCCGCGGGGCGCTTTGCCCGAAAGGGGCGGGGCTGCTGGACTACGTCCACAGTGAAAACCGTCTGCGCTATCCGGAATATCGTGCGCCGGGCTCTAAGAAATGGCAGCGCATCTCCTGGGACGAGGCCTTCTCACGTATTGCAAAACTGATGAAAGCGGATCGCGACGCCAACTTTATTGAAAAGAACGAGCAGGGCGTGACGGTAAACCGCTGGACCTCCACCGGGATGCTGTGTGCATCTGCGGCAAGTAATGAGACCGGCATGCTGACGCAAAAATTTGTGCGCTCCCTCGGCATGCTGGCGGTTGATAACCAGGCGCGCGTCTGACACGGACCAACGGTAGCAAGTCTTGCTCCAACATTTGGTCGCGGTGCGATGACCAACCACTGGGTTGATATCAAAAACGCAAACGTCGTGGTGGTGATGGGCGGTAACGCCGCTGAAGCCCATCCGGTGGGATTCCGCTGGGCGATGGAAGCGAAAAACAACAACGATGCGACGCTGATTGTCGTCGATCCACGCTTTACGCGTACGGCATCGGTGGCTGATATTTATGCGCCGATCCGCTCCGGTACGGATATTACGTTCCTTTCCGGCGTGCTGTTGTACCTGATCGAAAACAATAAGATTAACGCGGAATACGTTAAGCATTACACCAATGCCGGCCTGCTGGTGCGGGAAGATTTCGCCTTCGAAGATGGCCTGTTCAGCGGCTATGACGCAGAGAAACGTCAGTACGATAAATCGTCCTGGAACTATCAATTCGACGAAAACGGCTACGCGAAACGCGATGAGACCCTGAGCGATCCGCGCTGCGTGTGGAACTTGCTGAAACAACACGTTTCCCGTTATACGCCAGACGTGGTGGAAAACATCTGCGGTACGCCGAAAGCAGACTTCCTGAAAGTATGTGAAGTGCTGGCCTCCACCAGTGCCGCCGACAGAACAACCACCTTCCTGTACGCGCTGGGCTGGACGCAGCATACCGTGGGCGCGCAGAACATCCGTACCATGGCGATGATCCAGCTGCTGCTCGGCAACATGGGGATGGCCGGTGGCGGCGTGAACGCCCTGCGCGGACACTCCAACATTCAGGGCTTAACCGATCTCGGCCTGCTGTCGACCAGCCTGCCGGGTTACCTGACCCTGCCGTCGGAGAAGCAGACCGACTGGCAAAGCTGGCTTGACGCCAACACGCCAAAAGCGACGCGTCCGGACCAGGTGAACTACTGGAGTAACTACCCGAAGTTTGCCGTCAGTCTGATGAAATCGTTCTACGGCGATGCGGCGCAGAAAGAGAATGACTGGGGCTTTGAGTGGTTGCCGAAATGGGATCAGGCTTACGATGTCATCAAGTATTTCAACATGATGGATAAGGGCGACGTCACGGGGTATATCTGCCAGGGCTTTAACCCGGTGGCGTCATTCCCGGATAAAAACAAAGTCGTTCGCAGCCTGAGCAAGCTGAAGTACATGGTGGTTATTGATCCGCTGGTCACCGAAACGTCTACGTTCTGGCAGAACCACGGTGAGTCTAACGATGTCGATCCGGCATCCATTCAGACCGAGGTGTTCCGCCTGCCCTCGACCTGCTTTGCGGAAGAGGACGGTTCTATTGCCAACTCTGGCCGCTGGCTACAGTGGCACTGGAAAGGTCAGGATGCGCCGGGTGAAGCGCGTAATGACGGCGAAATTCTGGCCGGTATTTACCATCGTCTGCGCGAGATGTACCGCACCGAAGGCGGCAAAGGCGCAGAGCCGCTGCTGAAGATGAGCTGGAACTACAAGCAGCCGGATCATCCTGAGTCTGAAGAGGTGGCAAAAGAGAACAACGGCGTGGCGCTGGCCGATCTGTACGATGCCAACGGCAATATGGTCGCGAAGAAAGGCCAGTTGCTCAATAGCTTCGCGCTGTTGCGTGACGACGGAACCACGGCCTCGTCCTGCTGGATCTACACCGGCAGCTGGACGGAGCAGGGTAACCAGATGGCCAACCGTGATAACGCCGATCCGTCAGGCCTGGGCAACACGCTGGGCTGGGCATGGGCGTGGCCGTTGAACCGCCGCGTACTGTACAACCGTGCCTCGGCAGACGTGAACGGTAAGCCGTGGGATCCGAAACGCATGCTGATCGAGTGGAACGGCACGAAGTGGACGGGGAACGATATCCCGGACTTCAGCACCGCCGCGCCGGGCAGCAACACCGGGCCGTTTATCATGCAGCCGGAAGGGTTGGGACGTCTGTTTGCCATCGACAAGCTGGCGGAAGGGCCGTTCCCGGAACATTACGAGCCGATGGAAACGCCGCTCGGCACTAACCCGCTGCACCCGAACGTAGTTTCCAGCCCGGTAGTGCGTATCTATGAAGATGACGTGCTGCGTTTAGGTAAAAAGGACAAGTTCCCGTATGTCGGAACTACCTACCGCCTGACTGAGCATTTCCATACCTGGACCAAACATGCGCGGCTTAACGCCATCGCGCAGCCGGAACAGTTTGTGGAGATAAGCGAAACGCTGGCGAAGGCGAAAGGCATTGCCAATGGCGATCGCGTGACGGTGAGCAGCAAGCGCGGCTTTATTCGCGCGGTAGCGGTGGTCACCCGTCGTCTGCAAAGTCTGAACGTACACGGCCAGCAGGTAGAAACCGTCGGCATCCCGCTGCACTGGGGCTTTGAAGGGGTGGCGCAGAAAGGCTACATCGCCAATACCCTGACGCCAAACGTCGGCGATTCCAACTCGCAAACGCCGGAGTATAAAGCGTTTCTGGTCAACATCGAGAAAGCGTAAGGAGCGATTAAATGGCGATGGAAACACAAGACATTATTAAACGCTCCGCGACCAACCCGATAACGCCCGCGCCTCGCGCGCGGGACTACAAGGCAGAAGTCGCCAAGCTGATCGATGTCTCCTCCTGCGTGGGCTGTAAGGCCTGCCAGGTGGCCTGCTCGGAGTGGAACGATATCCGCGACGAGGTGGGGCACTGCGTTGGCGTTTACGATAACCCGGCTGATCTGAGCGCCAAGTCCTGGACGGTGATGCGCTTTAGCGAAACCGACCAGAACGGCAAGCTGGAGTGGCTAATCCGTAAAGACGGCTGTATGCACTGTGAAGATCCGGGCTGCCTGAAGGCATGCCCGTCTGCGGGTGCAATTATTCAGTACGCCAACGGGATCGTCGACTTCCAGCAGGATAACTGTATCGGCTGCGGCTACTGCATCGCAGGCTGTCCGTTTAATATCCCGCGCCTCAATAAAGAAGATAACCGGGTCTATAAATGCACGCTGTGTGTCGATCGCGTCAGCGTCGGACAGGAGCCTGCCTGCGTGAAGACCTGTCCTACCGGGGCTATCCACTTCGGCACCAAAAAAGAGATGCTGGAAGTGGCGCAGCAGCGGGTGGATAAGCTCAAAGCGCGCGGCTATGACAAGGCCGGGATTTATAACCCGCAGGGCGTGGGCGGTACGCACGTCATGTATGTTCTGCACCACAATGACCAGCCGGAGCTGTATCACAATCTGCCGAAGGATCCGGCGATCGATACCTCAATCAACCTCTGGAAAGGGGCGCTTAAGCCGCTCTCAGCGGCGGGCTTTATCGCCACCTTTGCCGGGCTGATTTATCACTACATCGGTATCGGGCCGAATAAAGAGGTGGATGACGACGAGGAGGAGCATCATGAGTAAGTCGAAAATGATAGTGCGCACAAAATTTGTCGATCGCGCCTGTCACTGGACGGTGGTCATCTGCTTCTTCCTGGTGGCGGTATCCGGCATTTCGTTCTTCTTCCCGACGCTACAGTGGCTAACGGAAACCTTCGGGACACCGCAGATGGGGCGCATTCTGCATCCGTTCTTCGGCGTACTGATTTTCGTGGTGCTGATGTTTATGTTTGTGCGTTTCGTTCATCACAACATCCCTGACAAGCAGGATATTCCGTGGCTAAAAGGGATTGTTGAGGTTCTGAAAGGCAACGAGCATAAAGTCGCGAAGGTGGGCAAATATAACGCCGGGCAGAAGATGATGTTCTGGACCATCATGAGCATGATTTTTGTGCTGCTGGTGACCGGGGTGATCATCTGGCGTCCGTATTTTGCGCACTATTTCCCGATTCAGGTAGTGCGCTACGCGCTGTTGATCCACGCGACCTCGGCCATTATTCTGATCCACGCCATTCTGATCCATATGTATATGGCATTCTGGGTGAAAGGATCGATTAAAGGCATGATTGAAGGGAAGGTGAGCCGCCGCTGGGCGCAGAAGCACCATCCGCGCTGGTACCGCGACATTGAGCGTCTTGAAGCGCAAAAAGAGAGTTCGGAAGGGTTGAAGTAAACCTTGCGCCGTCGGCATTGTCCGGCGGCGCTGCGCTTGTGCTGGCCTGCTTCCCCGTATCAAAACCGCTCTGCAATATACCGGAAGGGATATTTTGTTGGCTTCACTTTGCCGATCTTGCGTTTCGGTAAATCCACCTTGTCAACGTGAATTTCTTTATAGGGGATCTGTGAAAGCAGATGCGAAATAATATTCAACCGAACCCGTTTTTTATCTTCTGAGCGCGCCACAAACCACGGCGCCCAGGCGGTGTCGGTCGCTTTAAACATCGCATCACGGGCGAGGGTATATTCATCCCACAGATTGAAAGATTTTATGTCCATTGGAGACAGCTTCCAGATCTTGCGACCATCATTAATGCGATCGCGCAGGCGGCGTTCCTGCTCTTTTGGCGTTACTTCAAGCCAGTATTTCAACAATATGATACCGGCATCGACCATCGCTTTTTCCATCACCGGCGTTCCATCAAGAAATTTGTCGGCCTGCTCTTCGGTACAGAAACCCATTACTCTTTCCACGCCTGCGCGGTTGTACCAGCTCCGGTCAAAAATGACGATTTCACCGGCAGAGGGCAGATGGGGAACGTAACGCTGAAAATAGAGCTGACTTTTCTCTTTATCGGTGGGGGCCGGTAACGCAACAACGCGAAACACCCGGGGGCTGACGCGTTCGGTGATGGCTTTGATGGCGCCGCCTTTACCCGCGCCGTCTCGTCCTTCAAAAACAATACAGACCTTTAACCCTTTGGCGACCACCCATTGCTGGAGCTTAACCAGTTCAACATGGAGGCGGCGAAGCTCTTGCTCGTACGCTTTGGTTTTGAGCGGCGCGTTTTTAACGACATCATCAACAACACGGGTTTTCTTCTTACTGACCATGGCGGGTCTCCCTATGGGTCCGGTCGCGGGATCGAGGCCGTACTAAGCGTGTAATCGGCCTGAATGAATGGATTAATGTGTCAGAAAGCTGATTTGAACTGGTTCACCATACAAGTTTAATCAATAATGCACGCTGCGTATTTTTTAACAGTGGTCGCGGTATGAAAAAAACAATTTTTTCGTTAGCACTGGCTACCTTTGGCCTGGGTATGGCTGAATTTGGCATCATGGGCGTGCTGACAGAACTGGCTCATGATACGGGCATTTCGATTCCCTCCGCCGGAAATATGATTTCGTTTTACGCTTTTGGCGTAGTGATCGGCGCGCCGATTGTGGCGCTGTTCTCCAGTAAATTTTCGCTGAAAACAACGCTGCTGTTTCTGGTGGCGATGTGCGTCGTCGGTAACGCGCTCTTTACCTTCTCTGACACCTACATAGGGCTGGCGGCGGGGCGCTTAATCTCTGGTTTCCCGCATGGCGCGATTTTCGGTGTGGGGGCGATAATCCTGTCAAAAATTGCGCCACCGGGTAAGGTGACGGTTGCTGTAGCAGGGATGATTGCCGGGATGACCGTTGCCAATTTGCTTGGCGTCCCGCTCGGGACGTGGCTGGGACATGAATTTAACTGGCGCTACACCTTCTTTTTGATTGCCGTCTTTGATGCGCTGGTGATCCTCTCTGTTCTGCTGTGGGTGCCAGACATTCACGACACGACAACCACCCGGCTGACAGAACAATTCCACTTCCTGAAAAAACCGGAACCGTGGCTGATTTTTGCCGCTACGATGTTTGGCAATGCCGGGGTGTTTGCCTGGTTTAGCTTCGTGAAGCCGTTTATGGTCAACGTGTCAGGCTTTTCCGAGGGCGTCATGACCGCGATCATGATGCTGATGGGGCTGGGCATGGTGCTGGGTAATGTCTTCAGCGGCAAGCTGTCGTCGCGCTTTAGCCCGCTGCGCATTGCTGCCACCACCGACATGGTGATTGTGGCTTCGCTGTTGTTACTGTTCGCGTTTGGCGAGCTCAAAACAGCTTCACTGGTAATGGGGTTCGTCTGCTGCGCCGGGCTGTTTGCGCTCTCTGCGCCGCTGCAAATACTGCTGCTGCAAAATGCGAAAGGCGGCGAGATGCTGGGCGCCGCAGGCGGGCAAATGGCGTTTAACCTCGGCAGCGCAATAGGCGCGTATTTCGGTGGAATGATGATTACGCTCGGCTTTAGCTGGAGCTATGTCACGCTTCCGGCAGCGATCTTATCCTTCTCAGCAATGACCTCTCTGTTGATGTACGGTTTTTTATGTGCCAAAAAGCGTCAGGCCAACGCAGGAGCGCTGGCCTGATTTCACGCTTTGCCCGCTGGTCGCGGGCACAGGAGGGGACTACACGAATTTCGCCAGCGGGTCAGCGGCGGCAAATGCGACTGCTTTGTCTGCTGCTGGCGGGTAAATCAGTTCGTTGGTGATGGCGACTTTGATCTTTTTGCCTTCCTCGCGCACGGATTTAACACGCTGTTCCCAGCCCTCGGTGTACACCGCGCCCCAGCCACCCAGATCCAGACAGGTGACGTAATTCACCTGACGGTAAGGGTACGGCTCCAGATTTAACAGGCTGGCAGCTGCGTTATGTCCGGCGAATTTCCCCAGCTGGATCGCGTGCTGGCAGGTCATCAGTGCCGTGTTGCCCGCATCGTCCGTTTTGGCGTGCGCCATATCACCCGTCGCGTAAACCTTCGGATGCGCAGGGACCTGCAACGTGTCGGTGACGATAAGGCGTCCCTGAGTGTCGCGTTCCCCGTCAATTTGCAGGCTGAGGGGGTTAGCTTCTACCCCTGCCGTCCACACTACAGTCGCGCTGGCAATGCGCTCTCCGTTTTTCAGCGTCACGCCGCTGGCATCAATAGCTTCAATTTCACTGTTTAAACGCCATTCAACGTCCAGCGCGTTGCTTGCTTCTTCAATGGTGTTACGCAGCGCTTCGCTGTAACGCCCGCCAATGGTTGGACCTCTTTCAACTACGATCACTTTAGTCTTTGTATCGGCGCCGAAGCGGGTGCGAAGACGAGCAGGGAGTTCCGTTGCCAGCTCAATGCCGGTAAAACCGCCGCCACACACGACCACGGTATTGCGTTCTGGGGTGGAGGGGCGCGAAACCAGCGAATCAAGATGTTGCTCGAACAGCCTGGCGGAGTCGAGTTGGTCGATATCAAATGCGTATTCAGTCAGACCGGCAATCGGCGGACGTTTAGTCTGGCTACCGGTTGCGAGGATCAGACGTTCCCAGTTGACTTCGGCAATGGCGCCGTTTGAATCGCGATACAAAACGGTTTTAGATGAGGTATCAATACGTTGTGCTTCGCCAGAAATAAAGGCAATACCCAGTTCAGCAAACAGTTCGGTCACTGGCGCGACCATCGTCGACACGTTCTCTTCATAAAAACGTGGACGAACGCGCAGTTCCGGCACCGGGGCCAGCACGGCAATGCTGAGGCTATTATTACCTTCCAGAGCAGAAAGACGCGCGGCGCTGACCGCAGCCCACATACCGGAAAACCCACTACCCACAATTAAAATCTGCTTTTTCATACTCGATCCTTTTGTTCGTCAGGCTGTGTGTCTGACATAACTGCCACTATACTTGTCGGAGTTAACTGCGACAACTTTTTTCTGAGTTAAAATTCGTTATAATGCAGCGAACAATGACCCGGAGTGAGCTATGGCGTTTTACAGTTCTGGTGTGGAATATGGCATTCATAGCCTGATGTGTATGGTGGATGCAAAAGGCAATGAGCGTGAGATGAGCGTCCGGGAGATGGCGGCCTTGCAGGGCGTACCGTACGACTATCTTGGGAAGATTTTCACTCGTTTGTCACGCGCGGGGCTGGTTATCAGCACCGAAGGCAAGGGGGGAGGATTCCGGCTGGCGCGTCCGGCAGAGCTGATCAGCGTGCTGGACGTGGCGCACGCCATCGATGGCGATAAGAATATGTTCGAATGTCGGGAAGTGCGTCAGCGCCTGGCGGTATTTGATGAAACGCCACCGGCCTGGGTCTGTGACGGACCGTGCGGGGTGCGATCGGTTATGGACAGCGCGCAGCAGCGGATGGAAGAGGAGTTAGGACGCCATACCATCCTGGATCTGGCGCGGAAGATGTATCGAAAAGCGCCGGACACGTTCCAGATCGAGGTTCAGGAGTGGATTTCCGATCGCCGTTCGTCTACGTGACAGGCCGGGCAGGGCAAACCCGCTACCCGGCCACCGCGGTTAAGAACGTAAATCAATCACCATACGGCCACGGATCTGGCCCTGTTCCATCTCTTTAAAGATGGCGTTGATATCTTCCAGTGGGCGCAGCGTGACTTTCGGAACCACCTTACCTTCAGCCGCAAACTGGAAGGCTTCGAGCAGATCCTGACGAGTACCCACCAGAGAGCCCACCACCTGAATCCCATCCAGGACCAGACGTGGAATATCCAGGCTCATCGCTTCCGGCGGCAGGCCAACAGCCACCACGCGGCCTCCGGCGCGAACCGCGTCAACAGCAGAGTTGAAGGCCGCTTTCGCCACCGCTGTCACCACTGCCGCATGTGCGCCGCCGGTTTTCTCCTGAATCACTTTTGCCGCATCTTCACTGCGGGAGTTCACGGTTAAGTCTGCGCCCATGCTGGCAGCGAGCTTCAGCTGCTCGTCATTCACGTCAATGGCGATAACTTTCGCATTAAAGACATTTTTGGCGTATTGCAGTGCGAGGTTGCCCAGACCGCCCAGGCCATAGATCGCAATCCACTGGCCGGGTTTGATCTCAGAGACTTTTACCGCTTTGTAGGTGGTGACACCGGCGCAGGTGATGCTGCTGGCCGCCGCAGAGTCCAGCCCCTCCGGGACTTTAACCGCGTAATCCGCGGTCACGATGCACTCTTCCGCCATGCCGCCATCGACGGAGTAACCCGCGTTTTTTACGTCACGGCACAGAGTTTCGTTGCCGGTATTACAATATTCACAGTGGCCACAGCCTTCGAAGAACCACGCCACGCTTGCACGATCGCCAACTTTCAGTGACGTGACGCCCGGACCAATCTCTTTGACAATACCAATCCCTTCATGGCCGAGGATCACCCCGGTCTTGTCGCCAAAATCGCCATTTTTAACATGGAGATCGGTATGGCACACGCCACAGCACTCCATCTTCAGCAGCGCTTCACCATGTTTGAGCGCGCGTAAGGTTTTCTCTGTAACGTTAACCTGATGATCCTGAGTGACAACAGCAGCCTTCATGTGTTTCTCCTTTTACTAATGAGTATCTGCATAGCAGGTGTAATACCCATTAAGGATTAATACTTTGGCGGTGTAATGCAAGGCAACCGCAACATAATGTCATCAATTAATTCAGTTTCAGATTAAGAATACGGTGATCCTCTAATAATCAGTAGGGGAAAACGCTAACGTAAAAAACCCGGCGTAACGACCGCCGGGTACAGATTTATAGTTGGGCTTCTATCTCCTCAATCTCTCTTCGCCATTGCGCCTGCAACTGCGGTTTTTGGTGTTTTGGCTTGCGCGCCAAATCCTCTTCCAGCAGCATTTCCAGGGCAACCAGGCGTTCGAGCAGATCGTTAGACGCTGAAGGTGGTGCCTTCGATGCAGTCTTCGACGCCTCAGGCACCACCGGACCGGTGCTCGCACGCAGGCGCTCAAACACCGCCTCCGCATCGTGCCATTCGCTAAGCCTGCCGTCCTCAATCAGCCAGTAGCGGTTACAGCTCTGGCTAATCAACTGACGATCGTGGCTCACCAGCAGCACTCCGCCTTCAAACTGTTGCAGTGTTTCCGCCAGCGCCTCTTTGCCTTCCATGTCCAGGTGGTTGGTTGGCTCATCCAGCATCAGAAGGCTATAGCGAGCAAGCGTCAGGCCGATGAACAGCAGGCGCGAACGTTCCCCACCGCTCAGCGTACTGACTTTTTGTCCGTGTCGCGCCCACGGGAACCCGGCACTGATGAGGGCCATTTTACGGGTCTGCGGATCTGGCGCGAAAGGCTCCAGCGCGTCAAAGATTGTTGCCTCCTCCGAAAGCTGATTCAGCGTCTGATCGTAATAGCCTGGCGACACGCGAGGATGAAGTTTCAGGCCAGCCTCTGAAGGTTCACCTGAGAAATGCCGCCAGATAAGCTTCATCAGTGATGATTTGCCGCAGCCATTACGCCCGACGATAGCCACGCGATCGCCACTTCTAAGCCGCGCAATGTCGACGTGAAACAGCTCAGACAGGCCAGGCTCAGGCGCTACGCTTAGGTTTTCCATCTCCAGTAGCCGGTCTGCCCGCAGGGCGTCACCGCGCAGGGTTAATGTCCACGGACTGCCTGCGGTGAGCTCTGTCTGACTCTCCTTAAGCCGTTCGACCTGCTTTTCCATCTGTTTGGCTTTGCGGGCCAGATCTTCGTTATCGTAGACCTTGCCCCAGGTGGCCAGCCGTCTGGCACTGGCGGTTACGCGATCAATCTCCTTTTGCTCCGCCTTATGCCGCAGCGCATCACTTTCGTCTTTGGCTACCAGCGCCTGACGCGCGGCGGTGCAGGGAAGGGCGAAGTAGTGCAACATCTTATCGCGCAGGATCCAGCTGCCGTTGGTGACGGCATCCAATAGTTGCCTGTCGTGTGAGACCAGCACAAAGCTGCCGGACCAGTTCTGTAAAAACTGTTCCAGCCAGAGCAGGGTCGGCAAATCGAGGTGGTTACTCGGTTCGTCCAGCAGTAACAGATCTGGATCGCCGATCATCGCCCGCGCCAGCAGGAGACGCGTGTGCTGCCCGCCGCTCAGCGTTGCCGACGTTAAGGCCATGTCCTGCGGTGTAAAGCCCATACCCGCAAGCAGCGTTTCAGCTTTCCAGTGCAGACTCTCGCGTTCAGTCGCGGGCAGTTGCGCCAGCACGGCATCCAGCATGGTCAGGGGATAAATGGCTTCTGGCAGGTGTTGCTCAACGCGCGCCATCAGACAGTATCCGGCCAATGCGACGGTTCCGGCAGCAGGGGAGTCTGTGCCGTCCAACACCTTCAGCAACGTACTTTTGCCGCAGCCGTTGTCGCCCAGCAGGCCAATACGGTCGCCTTTTTTCAGCGTAAAGGAGAGGGAGTCGAATAGCGTGCCAAACGCCGTATCAACACGTAAAGATTGTGCAGTGAGTAAAGTGCTCATTGTTGCTTACCCAAGAGTTACAGGCATGTTTATGCCTCGTCAAACATCGCTGACGATAACTCAGTAAGCCCGAGAGAAGGGATTTCAGGGGTTGGTGTCTTCGCTCAAGCGGAAGTTATCGCAGCACGATACCGATAACGCTTGAGCTGGTGCGATCACCAAATGTATGTGAAACATTGAAAATTTCACAGTACAGCATAATTGGCCTCCTTATAAGTTAAGTGATTATTAGTAACCATCACTATACAACATTTTCATAGTATGAACATACTACTGCGGCAAAAAGCGATATCTTCGGTTGCGGATACAGAACTAAGCGCGTGATGTGATAAAAGGAAGGGCAGCGTCGCTGCCCAGAATCATCTTTTTCGTATAAGCAAATACAGGGATAGCGTGATTACAGACGCAATGAATATGGCCATGCCGAAGAAAACATACAAAACAAAATCCCTTATCCTTTCGTCGCCATATATTCCAAAAAGCTCCACAAAATCGTACTGCGTTTCTGGTGGAACAATCTTGTAGAGTGTGAACATTGATAGAAACACGGCTATACACCACAACAACACAAGGAATGCCGCCTTCATTAATAGACCTGCACAACGCCATGTGCAATCATGTAGTTTCCCAATTGCTACCCTCCAGTTCGAAGTAAGGCGGATGCCAGAATCTTAAAATCGCTCTGACTATAAAGCGTAATACAACCCTTACTTATGCCAGATGGCCCGATAGGGTGTAACCGGAATTCACCTCGCCTTACGCCTTTCACAAAAGTCTCATCATTTATCAATCCGTCATCGCGATATAATGCAAACCATTCGTTCCGATTCGAACCGGTGAAAAATGCGTTAACACTATCCTTAGTTTGAGTATACCAACCCCCTAATCCACGTAAAAGTATGTAATAGCGACCAGGTGGGAGTGGGCCGATATCAGGTATATTTGCGCTTTCTGCACGGTTCGTCGCGTCACCATTCCCTGAAAATGCAGGAAAAAAGCCAACTCCGGGCACAGACAAAGTAGCGTACGTACCTCCGTTGAGGTGGAAAAAGCACTGTAGGAGATTCATGATCTGTCATTCCAGGAATCAGCAAAGATGATATTACCGTCACAGTGTCGCCATGTGATCTTCTCGTAACGGAGGGAAATATTTTCTAAATGATTATGTTTTTCCATTGCTGCATTTTTTACGTCATGCATCACCGGGCATATTGAGACCACTTTAACGTTCTCAAGGAACATGTTGAAGTATTCGACCTCTTGACCAGCATCATTGATTTTGTACCACTTAAACTCGGCACTTTTTAGCGTTTGGCCTTTTGCTACAGCCTTGTATAAGTAAGGGCTGGAGCTGTCGAACTCCTTTTCAAAAACCAGAGCGCTATGCATGCGCGTACGCGTGATTTTTCCTGTCATATTATCTGTCGGTAGATGCAGTCCATGACCGAATCCTAATACTTCAATACTGCCCTCGCGATATTGCACATCAACCGCGCCTTTGATATCTGCGCCGCCGTCATCTTTCAGCCATAGATATGCTGGGATTGCCATTTCAAAACTCCTTTTTCAATAAATGAATTTAGTGATGCAAAACGTTACTAAACTCTTAAGAAAAACTATTTGTTAGGCAAGAAGTGTTATGTAAAATTTATATATTTTAAAAGGATATAGATTTTTGATTAGGTATGCATTTTTCAAATGATCGATCCTGCTGCATTTGAAAGCCAAATTATCATGAGTGACTTTCAACAAAGCATTTATAGGCAGGATTAAGGGAATTAGAGGAAAAAGGGAGAAGGGACTTCACGTTCCCTCTCCCTTGTGAAGAGAGGGAACGTTCAAAACTCCGATTTAAATCGAAGTACGACGATAGCTACGGTATTCCGGCATCCAGAAGTTATCATCAATCGCCTGCTGCAACGCATCGGCAGAGGTTTTCACCGCGACGCCTTGCTGCTGCGCCATTTTGCCTACCGCGAAGGCAATTGCGCGGGACACTTTGTGAATGTCTTTCAGCTCCGGCAGTACCAGGCCTTCACCGTTATTCACCAGCGGAGAGTGACCTGCTAGCGTTTCGCTCGCAGACATCAGCATTTCGTCGGTGATGCGGGACGCGCCGGAGGCGATAACTCCCAGACCAATACCCGGGAAGATATAGGAGTTATTGCACTGCGCGATGGGGTAGAGTTTGTCCTTCCACACCACCGGATCAAACGGACTGCCGGTTGCGACCAGTGCCTTACCTTCGGTCCAGGCGATGATGTCCTGCGGCGTTGCCTCCACGCGTGAAGTCGGGTTAGACAGCGGCATCACGATAGGGCGTTCGCAGTGCTTGTGCATCTCGCGAATAATCTCTTCCGTGAAGAGGCCGGTCTGCCCGGACACGCCGATCAGAATGTCCGGCTTCACGTTGCGCACCACGTCAAGAAGCGAGAGCACTTCGTTATCCGTATCCCAGTTTTTCAGGTTTTCGCGCTTCTGCACCAGTTTGGTCTGGAATGGGAGTAAGTTTGGCATGCCGTCGGTCAGCAGGCCAAAACGATCCACCATAAAGACGCGGGAGCGGGCCAGCTCTTCGCTTAAGCCTTCGCGCTGGGTCTGGGCAATAATTTGCTCGGCGATGCCGCAGCCCGCGGAGCCTGCACCCAGGAAGACAATTTTCTGATAGCTGAGCTGGCTGCCTGCCGCACGGCTCGCAGCAATCAGCGTACCGACGGTCACTGCCGCAGTGCCCTGAATGTCATCGTTGAACGAGCAGATCTCATCGCGGTAGCGGTTCAGCAGCGGCATGGCGTTTTTCTGTGCGAAGTCTTCGAACTGCAACAGCACGTCAGGCCAGCGGTGCTTCACGGCCTGGATGAAATCATCCACAAACTGATAGTACTCGTCGTCGGTAATGCGCGGGTGACGCCAGCCCATGTACAGCGGATCGTTCAACAGTTGCTGGTTATTGGTCCCCACGTCAAGTACCACCGGCAGGGTGTAGGCCGGGCTGATCCCGCCGCAGGCGGTATACAGCGAGAGCTTACCGATGGGGATCCCCATCCCGCCAATGCCCTGGTCACCGAGGCCCAGAATACGTTCGCCATCGGTCACCACGATCACCTTGATGTTGTGGTTAGGCACGTTTTGCAGAATGTCATCCATGTTGTGACGGTTCTGATAAGAGATGAACACACCGCGGGAACGACGGTAGATCTCTGAGAAGCGTTCACACGCCGCGCCGACGGTGGGGGTGTAAATGACGGGCATCATCTCTTCAAGATGGTTCTGCACGAGGCGGTAGAAGAGGGTTTCGTTGGTGTCCTGAATATTACGCAGGTAGATGTGTTTATCGATTTCGGTTTTAAAGCCCTGATACTGGATCCAGGCACGTTCTGCCTGTTCTTCAATGGTTTCAACCACTTCAGGCAGCAGGCCCAGCAGGTTAAAGCTGCTGCGCTCTTCCATGCTAAAGGCGCTGCCTTTGTTCAGAAGGGGGAACTCCAGTAAAACCGGACCGGCGTAAGGAATATAAAGGGAACGATGTTTTTTCAGTTTGTTGTCCATGTCACTCACTCTTTTTAAGAAGATCCGTCCCTGACACTGCTTTTTGTCATCTTTCTGGCCTGTGCTACGGGGTGCGGTCGGTTGGTATTATAAAGGAGCTGAATATTAATTACCGCAACACATAAACAAAAACACCATCGGGATTACCGATGGTGTTGTGAATATCGTGCCGGAACTTACTTGCCGGAAGGGCGTTTTCTGCCGGTAGCGTGGGTAACCTGCGTTTCGCTCCCCTCCTCAATAACCACTTTACGCTGGTTAGAGAGCTTGTAGTTCAGTCCCAGAATATGGCGTGCCTGACGGTTCGATTTCATGTTAACTCCTCAATCCTGTTGATAGTTTTAAGGACAAGCTTGCTTACGCAAACGAAATGTAACCCCTTAGGTTGCAGATCCAGCTTAGCAGGTTTTTACAGAGGTGCGTTTCGCCCACTAACCACATAGTTGATGGTTTGCTGGTAGATGTCACTGAGGATGTCATTGTCCGTGGCTTCCACCCACTTGGTCAGTTCTATCAAAATGTCATCTTCAGTAACAACACCGTGCTCGGCGTGAAGACCTTGTGCGATCGCGTTAACAAGTTCCGGTTGTGCTGCTGTGGTATGTGCCGGGTAATAAGTAAACATGCTGCCTCCGTGTCGTTGTCTGTTTAATGTTACGGCGTGCAAAATCGTAATTCACATTCAGATTGGCAAATATTTTTGCCGTTGTGGTTCAGATTCGTCCTGGAATTAAAAATAACATCTCCCGTAGCACAGAAATAAAATTCAGGGTTTCCAGCGGCGTAAATTCGTGGTTTTTTCATAAGGCATGGGCGTCGGCCAGGAGATCAATTCCACAATGCTGCCCCAGGGGGTTTGACCATAGCAGAAAGCATTGCCTTCACCTTGCTCATCCGGAAAGCTAAGCGGCTTCGGCGCGGTGAATATCTCGCCGCCGGCGGCGGTGAAAGCCGCGATGGCGCTATCAAAATCATCAACATAAACAGCAAAATGCTGAAGTCCAAAGTCGCTGGCGCGAGCGGGCATTCCCTGTTCAGGGCCATGCATTTCGAAAAGTTCTATGCCGGGTCCGTGCGGCATAACAAGCATGCGAATGGCATGAATTTTAGTGCCGGGAAATAATTTTAAGGTGTGCTGCTGGGCGGGCTGATCGATATTATCGGTTTCTGCATCGACAGAATGATATAAAACCTGTGCGCCGAAAGCGCGTTCAAAAAATAGGGTGGCTTTTTCAATGTCGGGCACCGTAATACCGATATGGTCAATACCCCTTACTGATGATTGCATAGTAAACTCCTGCTATAAAAAATTTAAATATAGCAGGAGATAATCAGCTTATTACCACTTCATTTCGCCGGTATTCACTTTGGCACTCAGTTCCAGCGAACTGGCTTCCGCCAGGTTCGGCCACTGTTTTTTCATCGCGATGATGACGTCGGTTGACGCTTTATGTGTCGTGAGGGCCTTTTCAAACTGCTGTAGATAGCGACGGGTAAAGTCGATAGCGCCGGTACCCGCTGGCGGTGTCCCAAGGTAGTGGCCCGGAATAACGCGTTCGGGCTTAAGGGCAGCCATGCTATCCAGCGTCTGCTGCCACTGTTTACGGCTTTCCGGCGTTTGGGTATCCGCCGTCCAGACGTGAATGCCCCATGAGACGCCCGTGCCGCCGAGGATGGTTTTGGCGGATGGGATCCAGACGTACGCCGCATAGCTTTCAGGCTCTTCAATGCTTACTCTCTCACCGTCAATCATAAAGGTGGTTGAGGCAAGCACTTGCGGCACGTAGAGCTGCGTCGGCGCGCCATCTTTCATCTGTGGCCCCCAGAAGGCGAGCTTCGCGTCTTTTGTGGCCCTGATATGGTCCACCACCTGTTGCGTGGCGACAACTTTGGCATTAGGGAAGGCTTTCATCAGCGGTTGCAGGCCGAAATAGAAATCCGGATCGCCGGAAGTGATCACGATTTTGTTCAGCGTTTTACCGCTGTGGCGAATTTTTTCTACCAGCGCTTCGCCATCTTTCACGCTGAACTGGGCGTCAAACAGTACCGCCTCTTTCGGGCCAGATACCAGCGTGGAAGAAACGGCAAAAATGCCTTTTTCCTGCGGGTTATACGTATCAACGGTCAACGGAGCGGCAAAGACGGCCGGAGTGAAAAGGGTTGTCAACAAAGCAAGGCGGGCGATAGTCATGGTCATATCTCTGTTCTTCAGGAAAGTCTCTATTGTACGGATCTCTTCATTTGCCAGAATTCCTGAAACAGGAGATGCTTAGTTTCGTAGATCGAGCAAATGGAGGTCAAAATGGATCGCGTTATTGCCGCCCAGGTGTACAACCGCATCTGTGAGCTGGGGAGTTTAAGCGCGGCGGCGCGGGCGCTGGGGATCTCCCGTCCGATGGTGAGCCGTTATCTGGAGCAGATGGAGAAGTGGGCTGGGGCGCGGCTGGTTAACCGCTCCACCCGTAAGCTGACGCTGACGGCGGCGGGGGAGAAAGTCCTGCAAAAGACGCGCACGCTATCGCAAATTTCTCAGGAAATTGAAGATCAGTCAGTGAAGGATTTACCCTCAGGCACGCTTCGTGTCGCCTGCGCGCATTTTACCGCGATGCAGATTATCGCTCCGGTGCTGCCCGATCTGTTGCAGCGTTACCCTCAACTGCGCATTGAGCTG
Organism: Enterobacter cloacae complex sp. I1M; assembly: GCF_014982425.1. Lineage (NCBI taxonomy): Bacteria > Pseudomonadati > Pseudomonadota > Gammaproteobacteria > Enterobacterales > Enterobacteriaceae > Enterobacter > Enterobacter cloacae complex sp. I1M. Next base: position 32,902 of record NZ_JADCLG010000041.1, read on the forward strand.
GATGTTAACAACCATCCGGTGAGCCTGGTGGGCGAGCGAATTGACGTGGCGATCCGCATTACCGATAACCCCGAACCGGGTATGATCGCTCGCCGATTGGGAGAGTGTCGGTCCGTGCTTTGCGCCTCGCCGCACTACCTTGCAAGCCGGGGCGTTCCAGAGGAGCTGGAAGACTTAGCCCGGCACAACTGCCTGCATTACAGCTTTTTTGCCGGTCAGTCGTGGCGTTTTTTAACGCCGGCAGGGGAGCCGGTCACGACGGCGGTCAGCGGCAATCTCAGCGCCAGCATCTCATCTCTGCTGATGGAGGCGGCGATAAATCACTGTGGTATTGCCATGCTGCCCGAGCGCGAGGCCGACGCGGCGCTACGGCAGGGAAGCCTGGTGCCGGTGCTCAGCGCCTATACGCCAAAACCGATCGGCATTTTTGGTATTTATCAGTCGCGAGACTATCAGCCTGCGGCGCAGCGTGTGTTCCTCGACGCGCTGGCAAACCACCTTGCCACGCGATCGGACTAGTCTGTCTTCCCTGCAAAATAGATTATGCGTCCTATACTTATCCCTTTGTAAGCCAAAAGGAGAACAAGCATGACGATTCATAAGCACGGTTCAGCACACTGGTCTGGCGACATCAAACGCGGCAAAGGGACGGTTTCGACCGAAAGTGGCGTCCTTAACCAGCAACCTTACGGCTTTAACACCCGCTTCGAGGGCGAGAAAGGGACTAACCCGGAAGAGCTGATTGGCGCAGCGCACGCGGCCTGTTTCTCTATGGCCCTGTCGCTAATGCTGGGCGAAGCGGGTTATACCGCCGATTCCATCGATACCACGGCGGATGTCTCGCTGGATAAAACCGACAGCGGTTTTGCCATCAGCAAAGTCGCGCTGCAAAGCAAGGTGACGGTACCGGGTATCGATCCGCAGCAGTTCGACGGCATTATCCAGAAAGCCAAGGCCGGTTGCCCGGTCTCGCAGCTGTTGAAAGCGGAAATCACGCTGGATTACAAACTGAACTGATATCGGGCCGGGCGCATGCCCGGCTCATTTTTAACGGTTACGCCAGCAGCGCACGTTTCGGCTTGCGGAAGAGGGCTGGAGTTGTTGCGGCTGTTCACATCCCTGCGTCGCCAGCGAACAGCGGTCGCGGAAATAGCACCCAACGGGCAGGTGGCGATTACCCGGAAGATCGGTTTTTCGCAACGCCAGATCCTCATCCAGCGGTTCTCCGGTCCGGGGAACGGAGTCAAGCAGCAGCTGCGTATACGGATGGCGCGGCTGACCCAGCACCTGGTTCGCCGGACCCAGTTCCACGATTTGCCCCAGATACATTACCGCCACCCGGTCGCTCATGTGCCGGACCACCGAGACGTTGTGCGAGATTAGCACGTAGGTCAGATTTCGCTGCTGTTGCAGGGCAACCAGCAAATTGAGGATCTGTGCCTGGACGGAAATATCCAGCGCGCTGGTGGGTTCATCCAGCACGATGATGTCCGGATCCGAAGAGAGCGCTCGGGCAATAGCGATTCGCTGGCGCTGTCCGCCCGAAAACGCATGCGGCAGACGGTCAAGATATTCCGCTCGAATCCCAACCTGCTGCGCCAGCGTTTCAGCCAACTGACGACGCTCCCGTTCGCTGCGACGTTGCTGTATCCACACCGGCTCGGTGATGGTGCGCCAGACGGGTAAACGCGGATCGAGGGACGAGAGCGGGTCCTGAAATACCATCTGCATACCACCCGCTGCATTCGCGCGCTGACAGGCACCGGTACTCGGTTTGAGCATGCCCATCAGCAGCTGCGCCAGCGTGCTCTTTCCACAGCCGGATTCCCCCACAACGCCCAGCGTTTCGCCGCGATGGATCCGGAGATCCATGCCGTTAAGGGCGTGTACCTGTTCCGTCACGCGCCCCAGCCAGTTTTTGCGCGCAGGAAAATTCACATGCACGCTATCCAGTTCCAGCAGTACCTCAGACATGGCGTCTCTCCTGTTGTGGGTACCAGCAGGCAGCCTGCTGGCCTTCTGCGCCCGTGGAAATTAAGCGCGGCGTTTCGCTGCATTTCGCCCCGGCAGCAAAACAGCGTTCGCGAAAAGCACATCCGCGCGGGAGGTGGCTGAGGTTAGGTACCGTGCCGGGAATGGCCGGGAGGATCTCGCGCGGTTTACCATTTTCCGGGGCACACCGCAGCAGGCCAATCGAATAGGGGTGCACAGGATGGTGGATCAAGGTCTGCGTGCTGCCGCTTTCGATCACGCTGCCCGCGTACATAACGTACATTCGGTCACAAAGCTGCGACACCACCGCCATATCGTGACTGATAAACAGCACCGACGTTCCGCTGGCGCGCGCTTTATGTTTCAGCAGACGCAGCACCTGAAGCTGGACGGTCACATCCAGCGCGGTAGTGGGTTCATCAGCGATGATCAGCTCCGGCTCGCAGGAGAAGGCAAGGGCGATCATTACCCGCTGGCGCATACCGCCGGAAAGCTCAAACGGATAGCGATCCATTACCTGCGCCGCATCCGGGATTTGCATCTCGCCCAGCAGGGAGATCGCCTTCTGCTGCGCGTCGCGGCGGGAAAGCGACTGATGCTGGCGGATCACCTCCACCATCTGCCTGCCAATCCGGCGCGTGGGGTTAAGCGCCGTCATCGGCTCCTGAAAAATCATCGCCACCCTGGCGCCGCGCCACTGACGAAGCTGTTTTTCCGACGCGTTCAGCACATCTTCCCCGAGCAGCGTGACCCGGCCATGGTGAACATGGTAACTGCCTTCCGGCAGCAGGCGCATCGCCAGCATCGCGGTGACCGATTTTCCCGAGCCGGATTCGCCCACCACGCCGACAATTTCACCCCGGCCAATCTCCAGCGAGACGTGGTTGAGCGCGTGGACGTCACCGCGAAAAATGGGGAAGCTCAGGTGCAAATCTTCAATCGATAATACGGAATCACTCATGACTGCTTCCCTCCTGATTTGGGATCCAGCAGGTCGCGAAGACCATCGCCAAACAGATTAAAGCCAACCGCCGTGATCAGAATTGCCGCCCCCGGAAACGCGCAGTACCACCACTGGTCAAGCACGTAGTTACGCCCCACGGCCACCATTGCCCCCCATTCGGCGGTCGGCTGCTGCGCGCCTAATCCAATAAAGCCCAGCGTGGCGGCCATCAGAATGGCGCTGCCGATATCCAGCGACGCTTGTACGATCAGCGGCGGCAGGGCGTTACGCAGGATATGCCAGCTGATCAGGTGCCAGCGCGATGCGCCAAAGGTGCGGGCGGCCAGCACGTAGGTGAACTGGCGCACCACCAGCGTTTGCCCGCGTGCCAGCCGCACGTAAAACGGAATGCGTACAATCGCAATCGCCAGCATCGCGTTAAACAGGCTTGGGCCGAGCGCGGCGGCCAGGGCCATCGTCAGTACCAGCGAGGGGATGGAGAGCATAATGTCCATGATGCGCATAATGATGGCGTCGCCGCGCCCGCCAAGTACGCCGGACAAACAGCCGAGCAGCGAACCGATGCCGCCCGCAATCACCACCACCGCCAGACCCGCTGTGATGGACTGCTGGCTGCCCACCAGCACGCGGCTGAACAGATCCCGGCCCACCTCATCGGTGCCGAACCAGTGCTGGGCTGACGGTGCCTGCAAGCGCGCGGTCAGATCCAGCGCGTTCGGATCGTGCGGGACTATCCACGGCGAGACCACCATCATCAGCAGCATCACGATCATAATGACTCCGCCGATCAGCGTGAGCGGGCTTTTGCGTAACATCCAGAACAGCTTTGCCCAGTTGATGCGCTGTTTAGCGGTGCTGACAGGGACGGGCGTTTCCTGAGTTAACATCATTCGGCACCTCCGCGCCCGATTCGCGGGTCGATCCACAGATACAGCAGATCCACCACCAGATTAACTAAGACATAGGCCAGCGATACCACGACCGCGAAGCCCATGACGGCAGGGAAATCCAGCGCCTGAATGGAGGTCACCACCCAGGCTCCCATTCCCGGCCAGGCAAACACGGTTTCGGTAAGGACGGCCCCGTACAGCAGATCGCCCAGCGCCAGCCCGAGCACGGTAATGGAGGGGATCATGGCGTTGGGTAAGGCGTAGCGCAGGACGATGTACCAGCCCGGCAACCCGCTCGCGCGGGCGGTACGAATATAATCCTCGCTCAGTTGCTCCAGCATCGCGGAACGTACCTGACGCGCCACAATACCCAGATGCACAAAGGCCAGGGTCAGGGAGGGTAAAATCAGGTGCTGCAGGGCGTTGAAAAACACCTCGCCGTTGCCTTCCAGCAGAGCGTCCAGCAGATAAAAACCGGTAACGTGGGCGGGCGGATCGAGCCAGTCGTCCAGCCTGCCGCCGCCGGGCAGAATTTGCAGTTGCCCGTAGAACAGAACGATAACTCCCAGTCCCAGCCAGAAGGCAGGCGTCGAGATGCCCGTCATCGCCATCAGTCGCACCAGGTGATCCAGCCAGCGGTTACGGTACACCGCCGATAAAATGCCCAGCGGCACGCCAATCACCAGCGCCAGCAGCAGGGAGCAAAAGGCAAGCTCCAGCGTGGCGGGGAAAAAAGCTTTCAAATCTTCCGCAACGGGGCGACCGGTGCGAATAGACGTGCCCAGATCGCCATGTGCCAGCGCCTCAACGTAGCGGCCAAACTGAATATAGAGTGGTTGATCCAGCCCCAGTTGCTGGCGGATGCCCTGCACGATTTCATCGCTGGCGCGATCACCGGCCAGCAGGCGGGCCGGATCGCCGGGGATCAGGTGTGAAATAATAAAAGTAATAATACAGACACCGGCCACCACCAGGATTAACCCCCAGCAGCGCTGGCGCACAATGCTCCAGAACGTCATACACTTCCCCCCGGCGTGGGCCGTTACTTACTCATGGTGGCGATGTTAAAGACCTGCTCAAGCATCGGATTAAAGGTGAAGCCTTTGACCTCTTTGTTCATCGCCAGCTGGTAGTTCTTCTGGAACAGATAAACGTAAGCCGCCTCGTCAATCACCACTTTCTGCGCCTGCTGGTAATCTTTGGTGCGTTCCGCCTGATCGGTGGTTTTCAGTGCCGCCTGCAACAGCGCATCGACCTCTTTGTTCTCATAGAATGAGCGGTTCCCCGGCAGCCCTTTTTTGTCCGATTCGAACCAGTAGTTCATGAACATGTACGGGTCAGCGAAGTCCGGGCTCCAGTTACCAATCGCAATGTCATAATCACCTTTGCCGACGCGGTCGCGCATGGTGGCGTTCGCCAGTTTCTCGAGCTTGACGTTAATCCCCAGCTTGCCCAGGCTCGCCTGCGTGGAGAGGGCGATAGGCTCCCAGTTCGGGTCGTTATCGGAGTAGAGGAACGTCAGGCTGGCAGGTTTATCTTTGACTTTCTCCAGCGCCGCTTTGGCTTTGGCCTCGTCAAAGCTGTACTGCATGGCGTTCGCATCGAAGCCCCACATGCCCTCCGGGATCGGGCCGCGCATCTGCTTGCCGTTCCCGCTGAGAATGCCTTTTACCATCCCCTGATAATCGGTCGCCCAGGAGACCGCGCGGCGCAAATCCACCTGATTCATCGGAGGCTTACTGTTGTTCAGATAGAGGTAGGTCACCCGCAGGGACGGGTATTCCGCCACGGCCACTTTGCCTTCCTGCTTCAGAGCGGCAAGCTGATCCACCGGCAGGGCGTCGGCGATATCCAGATCGCCACGGGAAAGTTGCAGGCGACGCGAGGCGCTTTCACCGATAATCTTCACCGAGACGCGCTTAAAGTGCGGCTTTTCACCTGGCCAGTGTGGGTTGGGCACCATCACCAGCTGTTGACCTTTCCGCCAGCTTTTCAGCATAAACGGTCCGGAACCCGCGGTGTTTTGCGCCAGGAAACCGCGTGCGTCGTCGGCGGCATTGGCCTTCAGCACCGCCGGGTTGACGATCGACGCGCCGTCATTGGCCAGCGTGTAGAGGAACGGGGCAAACGGCTGGCTGAGGGTGAATTTCACCGTATGCTCATCCACCGCGTCCACTTTCAAATCTTTCGGGAACGCTTCGGAAGGTCCCTGGTTGATTTTAAGCAGACGTTCAAACGACAGCTTGACCGCTTCGGCGGTCACCGGCGTGCCGTCGGCGAATTTTGCATTATCTGCCAGGGTGAACGTCCACACTTTCTGGTCGTCTGACGCCTTCCAGCCCGTCGACAGATCGCCTTCCACCTCCGTGGTGCCAGGCTTGTATTTCACCAGACGCTGGTACGAGGGGTAGGTCACCGTCCAGTCGTTGTTATCGATAGTGACCGCCGGATCCAGCGTTTGCGGATCGGCAGCTTTCCCTATCACCAGCATATCTTTTGGCACCGCCGCCAGAGCGGGAAGGGTGCTCAGGGCGAGCGTAGCGGCAATCAGGGTAGTAAGCAGCGTTGTTTTCATGGCCGGGCTCCAGAATTACAGTGAGTGTGTGGTCGGATAACAGGCGAACTGGTCATCTAACAGCGGATAGCTGGCGGCGTTCGGCAGCTCGAAATGCCACCACTCGCTGCTGATGCCCACAAAACCGCCGCCGTACATAACGGCGTTCAGGAGCAGACGATTTCGCTGCGCCTCGGGCGGAACGGAAGGGTGCCAGGCATGAGAACGGTCGTGCATTTCGTCAAACCCGGCGCCCATATCCAGCACGTTGTCGTGTTCATCCATCAGCGTGACGTCAATGGCAGTGCCCCGGCTGTGGTTCGAGCCAATCGCGACATCCACCACGTATTCCGGATTGGGGCAGGCATCCCAGAGTTGCGCCTGTGCCTGCTGCGGGCGATAGGCGTCGTAGACCACCAGCTTCAGACCGGCCAGCGCGGCGATACTGATCGATTTCGCCAGCGCGGTGGCGGCATCCGTGTGCAGCAGGCACGCGGCGTGCTGATAGATCGGGCGGCCGGTAATGTTATCGGCGGTCGCGTATTTCAGATCGATATGCAGCGTGGGAAAAGTTTTCGCCACATCAATCAGTTGACTCTCTTCAGGCATAGCTCCGCTCCTTTAGCGTTCAAATTGACCAAATTCTTGTTGTAGTTGTCGGTTGATTGCCAGACGTTCCGGCAGCGCTTCCCCCAGCGCCTCCACAACGCCCGACAGCAGCAGGTTGAACAGACAGCTCACCGGCGCCAGCGAGTCCCAGAAATGGCCGGTATCGGTCTTCACCTGGAGTAAATCAATCGGGTAATCCCGCGCCCACGGGCACCAGATATCGGTGATCAGCGCCATCGCCAGGCCTTTTTCGCTCGCCACGCGGCAGTACTGGCGGGCAATGGCGGAGTAGGCGCGGGTATCGGTCAGCACGATATACGGGTTAGCAAAGCCGGAGTTAAGCGACTCCACCCAGCTACCGGAGAGCCCTTCGGAATAGCTTACCCGCGGGCGCAGATACTCCAGATGGCTGAAGAACGCATTGGCGATCCCGCGCGTGGACTGGATCCCCAGCACGAAGACGGCGTCGGCATGGGTAAGTTGCTGGACAACCTGCCTGAACGTTTCGCTTTGCGCCAGCTGGTAGACATGGGCAATGGCGTCCACCTCCAGCGACAGGGAGTGCTGAAGGCGATCCGACAGCGGCTGTTGCTGTTTCCAGGAGTCCAGACGCTCGTTAATGCCCCAGGGCTGATGGGGATCGCGCAGGCTTTTTTTGGCGTCATCAAGGTTGCGATAGCCCAGCTTGCGCAGAAAGCGTCCGACGGTGATCCCGCTGGTGGCCGTGGCCAGCGCCACGCTCTCAGCCGTTTCAAAGGGGATCTGCCCGACGTGCGCCAGCATCCAGCTTGCCACCCGCTTTTCGCTCGGGGTGAGCTGGCTGAAGGTCGCTTCGATACGGCTCAACACCTCAGGTTTGGTCGTCATACCGCCTCGCTGTTAACTGGCTGTCAAAGGCCGGGTTTCTGTTATCAGATTAACAATGCAGGACGCGTGCCATGTTCACATTGCGGCGAAAACGCGCTGTGCAGCAAAGTTAATGCAATATTTGTTTAACAGATGCTCAACATTTGTGCAGCGTAGTTCACTTTTGGTGCAGTGTCCGGCCTGAGCGATATCTATTTGGTGAATACGACAGCCTCTTCACATTTTTTGGTAAGATGAAAGCTCTGTGGATAAGAGAGGGAGCCTTACATGGCGAATTTGCCCTGGCGGGTCAGCGTGCGCCTGATGGCTCTCGCAAAAAAAATAGCGATGGTCATCGGGATCATTGTGTTCGTTCTGCTGGCGGTGCGGGTTTATCTTTCGCAGCAGGGGCCGGCCCTGCATCACTGGCATACCTGGCGGGCTGACGAAATGTCCGTGCAGGAGATGGATAACGCGACCTTCGCAGCCTATGTCGCGCGGGAAAACGCCATCTTCACCGCTCTTGATGCTGAGGTGACGGCGAAAGTCACCCCCGCAGAGCGCACGCCGCTGAACCGCTATTACCGTCAGAGCCTGGTGTGGCCAGGACACTTTACTCCGGATGCAAACCGGTCGTTTGTGCTGATGCCTGCCGGAAAGCCGCGCGGGGCGGTAGTGTTGTTGCACGGTCTGACGGATTCGCCCTACAGCGTCAGGCGTCTGGCTGTGAATTATCAAAAGCACGGCTTTGTGGCCGTAGTGCCTCGTTTGCCCGGACATGGCACGGCGCCGGGCGCGTTGACAGACGTTGACTGGGAGGCGTGGCTGGCAGCTACGCGCCTTGCGGTTCGTGAAGCAACACGCCTGACGGGGAACGATCTCCCCCTGCACCTGGTGGGCTATTCCAACGGCGGTGCGCTGGCGATGAAATACGCCCTCGACGCCCTTGATGCGCCTGAACTGCGTAAACCTCAGCAGATCGTTTTGCTCTCACCGATGATTGGCGTCACGGCGTTTGCGCGCTTTGCCGGATTCGCCGGGCTACCGGCTATGTTACCGGCGTTTGCCAAAGCCGCGTGGCTCAACATTTCGCCGGAATATAATCCTTATAAATACAATTCGTTCCCTGTGAATGCGGCACGTCAGTCCTGGCTGCTTACCCGGGCGCTGCATGAGCAGATAAACCGCGATGTTCATGATCACAAACTAACGCAGCTCCCGCCGGTACTGGCGTTTCAGTCGGTCATGGATTCAACGGTCAGTACCCGCGCCGTAGTCAGCGGGCTGTTTGACCAGCTTCCGGCAAATGGCAGCGAACTGGTGGTATTTGACATCAATCAGGCCGGGAGTTTCCGTCCACTGTTCAGGCCATCATCCTGGACGGCGGTGGCTGACCTGCTGCCCGAGGCGAAAAGACGTTACAGTGTCACAATCGTGACCAATGCCAGCCCTGACAGGTTTGATATGGTGGCAAAGACAACGCCTGCGGGCAGCACCCGGGAAACGGTGACGCCGCTGTCGGTCTCGTATCCGCAGGAGGTTTATTCCCTGTCGCATATTGCCATTCCGTTCCCGCCTGAAGACGATCTGTATGGCCGCCATCCTGAGGTGAAAAACCGCTATGGAATCAGTCTCGGGACGATAGCCCTGTGGGGAGAAACCTCAGTTCTGAGCGTCGGTAAAGATGCGTTAATGCGCGTAACGTCGAATCCGTTCTACGACTATATGCAGACGCGGATCGACAGCCGTCTCGGGGAGAATCAACCCCGAAGTGGAATAGACTAGGCCACCCCAGGGAACTATGTTAAACAGTACCGTTCAGGCGTATACCACATACCGGACCCCGTTTCTGTGCTGACAACTCTCATTTATCGAAGCCAGCTGAGCTTAACCTGCACCTCCGCAGCGTTAAGCGCGCTGGTTGAAAAGGCCAGGATCCGTAATACGGAGCAGGGCATCTCAGGCATTCTTCTCTCCAGTGGACGTGACGTTCTACAAATTCTCGAAGGCACGGAACAGAACGTCGTCGCGCTTTTTAACACCATCCGTGCGGACAACCGGCATACCGGCGTGGTGGAGCTGATGCGCGATTACGGTCCGCGCCGACGTTTCGAAGACGTGGGAATGCTGCTGTTTAACCTGGACATTCAGACCCCGAAAGCGGTTCTGGCATCGGTTCTGCATTACAGCAAGCTGGAAAGCTACCTGACTTCTGAGGATCGGGTCTTCAAATTTATTCAGACCTTTATCGCCGGCAAAACCGCTATCCCACCCGCTTCGGACTATGAGCCTGATAAATGGACGCTTTCGCGAGAGAGCGCGCCGTTTGGTAAAGGGTTAGGTCTGCTGGCGGGACAGCCCTGCCAGTTTGCACTGCAACCCATTGTCGAGCCGTCCGAAGGCAAAATCAGTTCTCTCGAAGCGCTTATACGCGGAAACGACGGCGGCAGCCCGGAGCATTTTTTCCGTAGTCTCGATCGTGAAAAGATATACGAAGTCGATCTGCATACCAAAGCCTGGACCTTTGCGCTGGCGCAAAAGCTGGGCATCGGCAGCCACAAACTGGCGGTGAACCTGCTGCCAATGTCGCTGGTTAACGTGCCGGGTGCGGTAGAGTTCCTGGTAACGCAGATCAAAAAGCACGGTCTACAGCCAGAGCAGGTGGTCATTGAAGTCACTGAGAACGAGATGATATCCGGCTTTAACCAGTTTAATAGCGCCATTAAACAGCTGCGGGCGGAAGGGGTTGGGCTGGCAATAGATGATTTTGGTTCCGGCTATGCCGGTCTGTCGCTGCTCACCCGGTTCCAGCCGGATAAGCTCAAAATCGACAGGGAGATCGTCAGCGATATTCACCAGAGCGGACCCAAGCAGGCGATTGTGAAGTCGATAATCAGCTGCTGCACCGATCTGGAGATTACGCTGGTCGCAGAAGGCATTGAGAAGGTAGAAGAGTGGTGCTGGCTTGAATCCGCCGGTATTCGCCGCTTCCAGGGCTTTTTGTTCGCCCGCCCGCAGCTCAATGGCGTGGGTGATATCCACTGGCCCCAACGGGTAGGTTAAGCAAATTTTCCCTCGCCATATTTCCCCGACACCCTGCCTGTGCTTAAATAGCTAAACCGGTTTAACATTATTTAGCTAAGAAGGTGATATGGAGACGATCTGGGTACTTGGCGATGCAGTGGTGGATCTGTTGCCCGACGGAGAGGGCAAACTGCTGCAATGTCCGGGCGGCGCACCGGCCAACGTCGCGGTTGGGATTGCGCGTCTGGGCGGCAGAAGCGCCTTTATAGGCCGGGTGGGCGACGACCCCTTCGGGCGCTTTATGCAAAAAACGCTTGCGGATGAGCAGGTTAATACAGAATGGCTGAGACGGGATCCGCGGCATCGCACCTCCACGGTGGTGGTGGATCTCGATGACGACGGGGAACGTTCATTTACCTTTATGGTTCGCCCGAGTGCTGATCTGTTCCTCGACGCCGCCGATCTCCCGCCATTCCGCGCCGGGGAGTGGCTGCACGTCTGCTCTATCGCGCTTAGCGCCGAACCCAGCCGTTCCGCGACGTTTCAGGCGATGGCCGCTATCAGACAGGCGGGCGGTTTCGTCAGCTTTGACCCCAATATCCGCGCCGATCTCTGGCACGATGAAGTCGAGCTGCGCCAGTGTCTTGAGCGGGCATTAGCCTGTGCAGATGTGGTGAAAATCTCGGTGGAAGAGCTGGCGTTCTTGACCGGAAATGCGCAGGTCCATGAGGGGCTGGCGGAGCTAATGCGCACCTGTCCGGCCAGGCTGGTGCTGGTGACGCAGGGAAAAGAGGGCGTGACCGCCTGGCAGGGAGGCGCGTTGACGCACTATCCTGCATCACCCGTGGAATGCATTGATACCACCGGTGCGGGGGATGCTTTCGTCGCCGGGCTGCTGTTCGGTCTGGCACGTCATGGCCAGGCCCGTCTCTCAGAGGTCATCACGTTAGCGCAGCGCTGCGGAGCGCTGGCGACAACCGCAAAAGGGGCAATGACAGCGCTGCCTTATCATCACGAACTGTAATTCACGTCGCCAGGCCTCCGGTCGGGGGCCTGAATTGTCGCCTCGATCACACTTACTAAAACGGTTTAGCAAAAAACGTTGCCGATTCAAAATTCAACGGTTTAGTATCACTCACCTAAACCGGTTTAGCAATTTAGCACTTTTACCGATAGTTATTAGGGATGCGACAAAATGTATAAAAAACGCAGACTTGCCGTGATGATAGGCATGCTGGCCGGGAGTACCTCTGTTTTTGCCCAGACGGATATGACACGTATCGAAGCGCGCCTGGCGGCGCTGGAGCAGCGTTTGCAGGAGGCGGAAACCCGCGCGCAGGTTGCTGAAAAGCGCGCCACGGCAGCGGAACAGAAAACACAGCAGCTGGTGGCTGCGCAGCAGGAAGCGCAGACCTCCACACAGGCGGTGGCGCAACGTACTACGGTGCTGGAAGAAAAAGCCGACCGGACAGGCGGTTTTGAATTTCACGGTTACGCCCGTTCCGGCCTGCTGATGAACGACGCGGCCTCCAGCAGCAAAAGCGGCCCTTATCTGACGCCCGCCGGGGAAACGGGCGGGGCCATTGGGCGTCTGGGGAACGAAGCGGATACCTACGTTGAGCTGAATGTTGAGCACAAACAGACGCTGGAAAATGGCGCGACGACGCGCTTTAAGGCGATGCTGGCCGACGGTCAGAAAACCTATAACGACTGGTCGGCAGACAGCAGCGACCTGAACATTCGTCAGGCCTTTGCCGAGCTGGGCAATTTGCCGGACGTTACCGGCGCGCTGAAAGGCAGCACCTTCTGGGCGGGTAAGCGTTTTGACCGCGACAACTTCGACATTCACTGGCTGGATTCCGACGTGGTATTTCTCGCCGGGACCGGCGGCGGCGTCTACGACGTGAAGTGGAACGATACGCTGCGCAGTAACTTCTCCCTTTATGGCCGTAATTTCGGCAGCGAAGAGGAGATCGACAACAACGTCCAGAACTACATCTTAAGCATGAACCACTTCGCCGGGCCGGTGCAGTTGATGGTCAGCGGCTTACGGGCAAAAGATAATGACGACCGTAAGGACAGCAACGGCGATCTGATTAAAACCGACGCGGCGAATAACGGGGTGCATGCGTTGGTGGGTCTGCATAACGAGAGCTTCTACGGCCTGCGGGAAGGTTCCGCCAAAACGGCGCTGCTTTACGGCCACGGTCTGGGGGCTGAGGTGAAAAGCATTGGTGCAGACGGCGCATTGCTGTCAGAAGCCGATACCTGGCGTTTTGCAAGTTACGGTGTCACGCCGCTGGGCGGTGGCTGGCACATTGCGCCCGCCGTACTGGCGCAAAGCAGTAAGGACCGCTACGTGAAGGGCGACAGCTATGAGTGGGTCACGCTCAATACGCGTCTGATCAAAGAGGTGAACCAGAATTTCGCCCTCGCGTTCGAGGGCAGTTATCAATACATGGATTTAAACCCGGAAGGCTACAAGGATCGCAATGCGGTTAACGGTAGCTTCTACAAGCTGACCTTCGCCCCGACGTTAAAGGCGGGCAAGATTGGCGATTTCTTCAGCCGTCCGGAGCTGCGCCTGTTCGCCACCTGGATGGACTGGAGCAGCAAGCTGGATAACTACGCCAGCGATGACGCCTTTGGCAGCAGCGGCTTCAACGCGGGTGGGGAATGGAACTTTGGGGTGCAGATGGAAACCTGGTTTTAACCCTTCACGCTCCCGCATTGCGGGGGCGTTTCGAACATCATAAAAAGAGGTCAGGAAGAGGTATCTATGGATTTTAATCATATTGCGCGCGAGCTGATTCCGCTGCTCGGTGGCAAAGAGAACATTGCCAGCGCGGCACATTGCGCCACGCGCCTTCGTCTGGTGCTGGTCGATGATGCGCTTGCCGACCAGCAGGCTATCGGCAAGGTTGAAGGCGTGAAAGGCTGTTTTCGAAATGCCGGGCAGATGCAGGTGATCTTCGGCACAGGGGTGGTGAATAAGGTTTACACCGCGTTTATTCAGGCGGCAGGGATTAGCGAGTCCAGTAAATCGGAAGCGGCGGATATTGCAGCCCGCAAGCTGAACCCGTTTCAGCGCATCGCGCGTCTGCTCTCCAACATCTTCGTGCCGATTATTCCGGCGATCGTGGCCTCGGGTCTGCTGATGGGCCTGCTCGGGATGGTTAAAACCTACGGCTGGGTTAATCCGGATAACGCGCTCTATATCATGCTGGATATGTGCAGCTCGGCGGCGTTTATTATTCTGCCGATCCTGATTGGCTTCACCGGCGCGCGGGAGTTTGGCGGCAACCCGTATCTGGGCGCAACGCTCGGCGGCATCCTGACTCATCCGGCGCTGACCAACGCCTGGGGCGTAGCGTCCGGCTTCCACACCATGAACTTCTTCGGTCTTGAAATCGCCATGATTGGCTATCAGGGAACCGTCTTCCCGGTACTGCTGGCGGTGTGGTTTATGAGCATTGTGGAAAAACAGCTTCGCCGGGCGATCCCGGATGCGTTAGATCTGATCCTGACGCCGTTCCTGACCGTCATTATCTCCGGCTTTATCGCGCTGTTGATTATTGGCCCGGCGGGACGCGCGCTGGGCGACGGGATCTCCTTTATTCTTAGCACCCTGATTGCCCACGCGGGCTGGCTGGCCGGGCTGTTGTTTGGTGGGCTCTATTCGGTGATTGTCATTACCGGCATTCACCACAGCTTCCACGCTATTGAGGCCGGACTGCTGGGTAACCCGTCGATTGGCGTGAACTTCCTGCTGCCGATCTGGGCGATGGCGAACGTGGCGCAGGGCGGGGCGTGTCTGGCGGTGTGGTTCAAAACCCGCGATGCCAAAATCAAAGCCATTACCTTACCGTCGGCGTTTTCCGCGATGCTGGGCATCACCGAAGCGGCAATTTTTGGCATCAACCTGCGTTTCGTGAAGCCGTTTATCGCGGCCCTGATCGGTGGCGCAGCGGGCGGGGCCTGGGTAGTGTCGGTGCATGTCTACATGACCGCCGTTGGTCTGACGGCGCTTCCCGGTATGGCGATCGTTCAGGCCAGCTCGCTGCTCAACTATATTATCGGCATGGTGATTGCCTTTGGCGTGGCGTTCACCGTCTCTCTGCTGCTGAAATATAAAACGGACTCTGAATAATGACCTTACCTTCCCGCTGGCCTGCCGTGTTGCAGGCCGTTATGCAAGGCCAGCCGCGTGCGCAAGCGGACAGCCACTATCCGCAGTGGCATCCTGCGCCGGTGACGGGGCTGATGAACGATCCGAACGGCTTTATCTGGTTTGCCGGACGTTACCATCTGTTTTATCAGTGGAACCCGCTGGGCTGCGATCATCGCTACAAGTGCTGGGGACACTGGAGCTCAGCAGATCTGGTGCACTGGCAGCACGAGCCAATGGCGCTGATGCCTGACGAAGAGTATGACCGCAATGGCTGTTACTCCGGCAGCGCCGTGGATAACAACGGCGTGCTGACCCTGTGCTATACCGGCAACGTTAAGTTTGACGATGGCGGCCGCACCGCCTGGCAGTGTCTGGCGGTGCAAAATGACGACGGCACGTTTGCCAAACTGGGACCGGTGTTGCCCCTGCCGGACGGGTATACCGGGCACGTCCGCGACCCGAAACTGTGGCGCCATGACGGGCAGTGGTACATGGTGCTCGGGGCGCAGGATCAGCATAAGCGCGGCAAGGTGCTGCTGTTTACGTCAGCCGATTTGCACACCTGGGCGTCCTGCGGCGAAATCGCCGGTCACGGCGTCAATGGGCTCACGGACGCGGGCTATATGTGGGAGTGCCCGGATCTGTTTGCGCTTGATGGCACACACGTCTTGATCTGCTGCCCACAGGGGCTGGCGCGCGAACCGCATCGTTATCTCAACACCTATCCGTCCGTCTGGATGAGTGGGGCATTTGATTATCAAACGCCTGCATTTGCTCACGACGAATTGCATGAGCTTGATGCCGGTTTCGAATTTTACGCGCCGCAAACCACGGTGGCAGAAGACGGCCGCCGCATCCTCATCGGCTGGATGGGCGTGCCGGACGGCGAAGAGATGCTCCAGCCTACACGGGTGCACGGCTGGATCCACCAGATGACCTGTCCGCGCGAGCTGCGCTACCGCGACGGTAAGCTCTGGCAAACGCCGATCCGTGAGCTGGAAACGCTGCGCGAGGATGAACATCACTGGCAGGGACGCGCCAGCGATGCCCCGGTGCTGGAGGGAACGCGTCTTGAGTTCGAACTGAGCGCCTCGCGCGTTAATGTGGATTTTGCCGGCGCGTTGCGGCTGATTATGGATGATGCGGGGATCCATCTGGAACGCGCCAGCCTGGAAACCGGAGAGACGTTGACCCGCTACTGGCAGGGCTCTGTTCATCATTTACGCGTGCTGTGTGACCGTTCCAGCGTCGAAATTTTCATCAATCACGGTGAAGGCGTCATGAGCAGCCGCTATTTTCCTGACCATCCGGCCCAGGTTCGCTTCGAAGGTGCGTCCGACATCACATTACGCTACTGGTCGCTGCGCAGCTGCATGATAGAATAGGGGTTTTGGCAGCCGGATCTAAGTCGTTGTGAGAAAAACAAAACGCGTCACCATTAAAGATATCGCGGAGCTGGCGGGGGTATCAAAAGCCACCGCCAGTCTGGTTCTGAACGGCCGCAGCAAAGAGCTTCGGGTGGCGGAGGAGACACGCGAGCGTGTGCTGGCGATTGCCAAAGAACATCATTATCAGCCCAGTATTCACGCCCGTTCGCTGCGGGACAACCGCAGCCACACCATTGGTCTGGTGGTGCCGGAAATCACCAACTACGGGTTTGCCGTTTTTTCTCATGAGCTAGAGACCCTCTGCCGCGAGGCGGGTGTTCAGCTGCTGATCTCCTGTAGCGATGAAAATCCGGGCCAGGAGACGGTGGTGGTCAATAACATGGTGGCCCGCCAGGTGGACGGGCTGATTGTCGCCTCCAGCATGCTCAACGACGCGGATTATCAAAAGCTGAGCGAGCAGTTGCCCGTTGTGCTCTTTGACCGTCATATGAACGACAGTTCTCTGCCGCTGGTCCTCACCGATTCAATTACCCCGACCGCCACGCTGGTGGCCGACATTGCGCGCCAGCATCCGGATGAGTTCTACTTCCTCGGCGGCCAGCCGCGGCTTTCCCCGACGCGTGACCGTCTGGAAGGGTTTAAGCAGGGGCTGCGTGACGCTGGCGTCGAGTTACGTCCGGAGTGGATTATTCATGGTAATTACCATCCGAGCTCCGGCTACGAAATGTTTGCCGAACTTTGCGCGCGCCTGGGCCGCCCGCCAAAAGCCCTTTTTACCGCCGCCTGCGGTCTGCTGGAAGGGGTGTTGCGCTATATGGGGCAACATAATCTGCTGCAAAGCGATATGCGTCTGGCCAGCTTTGACGATCACTATCTCTATGATTCTCTGACCATTCCTGTCGATACCGTTCGTCAGGATAACCGCCAGCTCGCCTGGCACTGCTTTGATCTGATTGGCAAACTGATTGAAGGGGAAACGCCGGAGCCGATCCAGCGTAAACTGGATGCCACACTGCAACGGCGGTACAAGGCCGTGGAGTGACAGGGTAACGTCTGAAGGATATATCAATAACTTTAATTAATTAAAGATCGGATTCAGCCGATAACCAAAGGGAAATTATATCCCTGAGGTGTGTTATGTCGTTGAAAAAATCATCCCTGATTATCCTGTTTTCCCTGCTTTTTTTCTTTGTGGCCAGCACCATCACCAGCGTTGGGCTCATCATTAAAAGTAATACTTCGTTGGATAATGTGAACAAAGAAATTCAGGTGGTCCTGTCCATTATTGATCCCATTAACCATAGCCGAACCCTGCGCGTCAGGGTTATGGAGTATGTAAAAATGTTGGAAGCGGGGGACGCCACCGACTCGTCTGCGAAACTGGCCTCGGTTAAAGAGGCGCTGACCAAAGCCGATAGTGCATTTTCGGCGTTTATGGCCTCGCCGCGTTTGCAGGACGAAGCCCCGCTGGTCACTGCCTACCAGGAGGCGTGGCAAAACTACCGTAACCAGGGACTGGCACCACTGATTGCCGCTGCCGCCGCTCACGATGTGTCGCGGTTCAACGCTCTTATTCCCGTGGTGTCTCAACTCGATCGCCAATATGAAATTGTGCTCGATCAGGTTCTCTCCGTTCACCAGAAGTACGCCAAAACGCTGAACGAGGATGCGAGCCATAATTTTGTGTCGGGTCTGATTATTATCGCCTGCATTGCGGTGCTGTTCGTGGTGGTGATCTTCGTCGTCAGCCTGCTGATGAAACGCGTGGTCTTTGCGCCAGTGAACCTGGCGCGCGAGCACTGTCGACAGATTGCGGCCGGGAAGCTGGACGTACCGGTACCGATCAAGCGTGATTCCGGGAATGAAATCGATCACCTGATGTCCTCGATGGAGCAGATGCGCCAGGCGCTGCTCTCCACCATTTCTCAGGTGCGCGATGCCAGCCACACCGTAACGCATGCGGCGCAGGAAATTGCCTCCGGCAATATCGACCTGGCCTCCCGTACCGAGCAACAGGCTTCTGCCCTGACCCAGACGGCCGCCAGCATGGAAGAGCTGAGTGCGACGGTGGCGAATAATACCGATAACGTTTTCCAGGCCGGTAAGCTGGTGCAGGATGCCGTGAAAAATGCCCATACCGGTGAAGCGGTAACCCGTGAAGTCATCGAAACGATGAATACTATCGCGTCCAATTCGAAGCGTATTGAGGACATCACCAGCGTCATCAACAGTATTGCTTTCCAGACTAATATTCTGGCGCTGAACGCGGCCGTTGAAGCGGCGCGTGCCGGTACGCAGGGGCGAGGATTTGCCGTGGTGGCAAGTGAAGTGCGCACCCTGGCCCAGAAAAGCGCGGTGGCGGCGAAGGATATCGAAAGCCTTATCGCCCAGTCTGTTTCCAGCGTTAAAAACGGTGCGGAACTGGTGAATCGTTCGGGAGAGGTGATTGATTCTATTATCAGCTCTGTGAATAAAGTGCATACGCTGATGGAACAGATTTCGGTTGCCTCAGAAGAGCAGAACCGTGGAATTGGTCAGGTTGGGCAGGCCGTAACGGAGATGGACGGTGTGACCCAGCAGAACGCGGCGCTGGTGCAGCAATCCGCCGCAGCCGCGGCCTCGCTGGAGGAGCAGGCGCAGCAGCTGTCGCAGAGTATTTCGAGTTTTCGTTTACCTGCTACGGCGTGATGTTCATAGAGGCTCCCTAGGGAGCCTTTTTAATGTCTGGCGTAACTGGAAACCCGCGCCAGACAAGGCTTCACGTATTATTACTGGCAGTCAAAAGCCATATTAAGCGACTTGTGTGGGCGCACTGTGGACACTCTTACCAGCATTAGCACCCTTCAACGGGTTAAGAGAAATCGCATCCTGCATGTATTGAGGAGCGAAGTGTGCAAAGACCATCGCTTGTGCAATTTTCGTATGATCTAAGATCTTCTGCATTTTGATGATGTTGCCTACGTCAATCATAAAGTGCGGGCGAAAGGGTGAATGTGAGGATGTAAACGTATACTGTACATAAAAACAGCCATATCTTATGATACACTCGAAGAAAGTAAACCATGGCAAAATTGGGAATGTGTTTTAATGAGTATAATCAATAAATTAAAGGTCATCGATTTGTTTTGTGGTGCTGGTGGGCTGTCCTGCGGCTTCATGAAAGATGCAAATGGCACTCATTTCGAAAGCATTCTAGCAATTGATAATGACAAAGCTGCGATAAAGACTTATAACGCAAACTTTGGTAATCATGGGATTGTTGCGAACATAGACGAGTGGATCGCTGACAACCCGATCCCAATGGCCGACATCGTCATCGGTGGGCCTCCATGCCAGGGGTTCAGCTTGTTAAATAAAAACCGCGAAGGCGACCATCGTCGTGCACTATGGGAGCCTTATATGGATATCATTGAAAGGTCATCAGCTTCAGTATTTGTCATGGAAAACGTACCAGGGTTACTATCGAGCGATGAGTTCGCTGATATCTGGGCTCGAGCAGAGAGCATAGGGTTTGTTTTGCTGAATCCTTGCGTGCTTAATACTGCTGATTATGGCGTTCCCCAGACCCGTAAGCGTGCTATTGCCATTGGGATCAAGAAACAACGATTTAATCTCGACACAATTCCTACGTTCCCACCTTCACCGTCTCATCAAAATCCGGAAAAACCGGGTGTTCTCCCTGCCTGGTTAACGGTAAAAGATTTCATCAGTGATCTTCCTAAGCCAGTAGGCACAGAAATTCGGGATGTGAAACCTCCATTAGATCTTCATTTTGGTAGAAATCCGACCGCGCTATCGCAAGAGCGCTACCGTGCCGTTCCGGTAGGAGGTAACAGATTTGACTTACAAAAAAACAGGCCTGATATTACCCCCGCATGCTGGATAAAGAAAACATCTGGCGGTACAGACCTATTTGGCCGTCTGTGGTGGGATCGTCCTTCTGTAACTATTCGAACAGAATTTTTTAAGCCGGAAAAAGGACGCTATCTCCACCCAGAAGAACACCGTCCAATCACGCACCGTGAAGCTGCGCGTTTAATGAGTTTTCCGGATAGTTTTGTATTTGAGGGCACGAAAACAGAAATTGCTCGCCAGATTGGTAATGCTGTTCCACCTGTTTTTGCTCAAAAAATTGCATCATATGTTATCAATCTAATGGAATGCAGAATCAAAGATGGCGAGAAGATCGAAGAAGAGCGAACCGGAAACGCTGCGTAAACAACTTTTAGCACTAATTGCTAATTTTGAGCATAAGTTGCTAGAGAACTCCCTAAGAGAACAGGTGCTTACACTCGTTCCAGCAAACCACTTGTTACGCGATTTAGGCAGTTCTCTATTGAATGAGGAAAATTGCAATTCTGCACGAGATCGCATCTTGGCATATTTGCTGAAATACCCTAAAACCATCATTCACGGTGATGAATTAATGGTTGTCGCAGGTATAAGTGAATATGCTCGCAGAATCCGTGAGTTGCGAGTTCAGTTTGGCTGGTCAGTTTTAAGTGGAACGACAGTTAAAGAGATGATCGAACAGGAGGAAATCACCATAGAAGAACTCCAGATCACATCTACAAAGTGCCTCAAAACCGACGTTTATGCTTTGATGGCAACGGATCAGGATAGAGAGGCTGCGCTTCGTTGGAATGAAGCAAACGTTCTTCGCCGCAGCAAAATCTCAACGAAAGATAAAATTCTTTCCTATCTTCGAAAAAATGTAGGCCGTCCTGTTACCGGTGAAGAGCTGCGTTACCTTGCAAATGATAGTAAAGAATGGGCTCGCAGAACCCGTGAATTAAGAACAGAAGATGGTTGGCCTATTGCTACTAAAAACTCTGGTCGTCCAGAGTTAGAGGTTGGAGCTTATCTACTCGAAGAGGACCGGCAGGCGGAAGTTCATGATCGTAAAATTCCTGATCCCGTTCGTGCAAGTGTTCTAGAGAGAGATAACCATTCATGTAGGAACTGCCATTGGTCGCATAGCAAAAAAACGGCTAATGACCCCAGGACGTTCCTTGAGTTGCATCATATAGAACACCATGCCCATGGTGGTGAGAACACACTTACTAACCTGATAACTCTATGTAATGTCTGTCACGACGAAGTCCACAGGAAAAAGATTCCGATAGAAGAATTAATTAAATTACTTCAATAATCGTTAAAATGGCCGCTTTCGCGGCCTTTTTCTTCCTGTTAAAACGATGCAGCCGCTGCACGATCTCCTTCAGCCATTACTGTTATCCGTACAAAGCCGCTATCACATAAATTTTATCTTTCCCCGGCAATATTTCTGTTCCTCATCCGTCTACCTCATCAGAGACCATAATCATTCAACATAAACGAGGTACACATGAGAAATTTTGATATGCACGGAAAAGGTCACGGGCGTGGTTTGGGCCGCCATCGTATGTACAAGGGCATCGTGATAGGCGCAGTCCTGTTCGTGGTGCTTGGCCTGCTGGTCATGTCCCTGTGGAACGCGTTGCTCCCGGCCATCCTGGGGGTTAAAGCCATTGGCTTCTGGCAGGCGCTGGGGATCCTGCTGCTGAGCCGCATTCTTTTCGGTGGGCTGGGTTTTCGTCCAGGTATGTTCGGTGCACACCGTCGTATGCACGCACAATGGATGAATATGACCCCCGAACAACGTGAAGCCTTCATTCAGCAGCGTCGGGCGGGATTTGGGCGTCATGGTCATTGCCGGTGGCACGATGACCGGGATGAGAAGCGAGATGATAACGCTGCGAAAGCGCCGGAAGCCGAGTGAGCGATATGAAAGCCGGTGACGCGGGGGAATCATTACTGATCTCGGCACTCAATGCCTGCCGCGCACGGCTAAAAGCCTTCATTCGCGGACGGACTGCGGTTCGTGATGATGTCGATGATATTCTTCAGGAAGTGACCTGGCAGTTGATGAAAGTGGAACAACCGGTCGAGAACGTCGCCGCCTGGCTGTTTCGCGCCGCGCGAAATGAGATGATCGACCGGGCGCGAAAAAAGCATGAGGTTTCACTGCCGGGGTACCTGACGGCAGATGATGAGGACTTTCCGGAGCAGGAGATTGCAGAAACGTTATTCGGCGTACCGCAAACGCCGGAGGAGGAGTATCTCAACATGCTGCTGTGGGAAGAGTTGGGGCAAGCCCTGTCGGAACTGCCGCCACCACAGCGCGAGGTGTTTGAAAAAACGGAATTTGAGGGATACACCATGAAGGCGCTGGCGGAGGAAACGGGCGACAGCGTGCAGGCGTTATTATCCCGCAAACACAAAGCTGTGCGATTTTTGCGTAGTCGCCTCAAGGATATTTATGAAGCGTTGACAGGGCAATAAAGTTCGACCACTCTGAAAAACAATATCCTAGAGGGGTCGTTATGCTTCAACTGTTAGCAAAGAAAAAGATGCTGTTACTCTCTGCTCTGCTGTTTTCAGGGCTGGTCAGGGCAGAGGAGTCGCTTCCGGATGTGGTAAAGCACTTCAGTGAGCAGCAGGATATCAAAATCATTAAGAAAATTGATGCCCCCGGCGGCGCGCCAGCGTGGCTGGGGCAGTATCAGGACATGGGCGTGACGCTCTTTCTGACCCCTGACGGAAAGCACGTGGTGTCTGGCTATCTGTATGATGAGAAGGGAACCAACCTCAGCGAGGCCTTTTTCCAGAAAGAGATCTACGCCCCGATGGGCCGCGAGATGTGGAAAAAGCTCAATGCGGCGCATCCGCTGAAAGAGGGCGCGGAGAGCGCCCCGCGCAAAGTCTTTGTTTTTGCCGACCCGTTCTGCCCGTACTGCAAGCAGTTCTGGGCTGAAGCGCAGCCGTGGGTGAAGGCCGGCAAGGTCCAGCTCAACACGCTGCTGGTTGCGTTTCTTAACCCGAACAGCGGGCGTAACGCCTCTGCGATCCTGAATGCCAAAGATCCGGTGTCGGCCTGGAAAGAGTACGAGCTGTCCGGCGGTAAAAAGCTGCCTAAACCTGAAGGGGCGGCTTCACGGGAAACCGTTGAGATCCTGCAAAATCACCAGACGCTTATGGACAGTCTCGGCGCAAATGCCACACCGGCTATTTATTACCTGAATGAGCAAAACGAACTGCAGCAGGTCGTGGGCATGCCAGACGCAAAACAGCTTGAGGCGATGTTCGGGCCGAAGCCGTAAAAAAAAAGGCAGAAACAGGACGTTTCTGCCTTTTTTCAGTCAACTACCCCAGCGCCCCCGGAGGTAATTTACGGCTTCCTGCGTCTGCGGCTGGTTAAGATAGTCTTCACGGAACAGGATGGTGCCTTTTACGTCTGGCAGTGAATCGTTGAGGTCGAGCTGTTTTTTCAGCTCCGGTACGCCGCCGTTCACCGTCCAGTCCGGTTCGTTTCTGGAAGGCGCGCCCACTTTGTAGAACGCGATCCCGATATACAGGCGGGTATGGGTCGGTTTCACCACGTCAGCCCACCATTTTGTCAGCACATCGTATCGTGCCGCGTCGCGGGCGAAGGGCCAGTAGATCTGCGGCGCAATGTAATCCAGTAAACCCTGCTGTACCCATTTTCGCGTATCGGCGTAGGATTCATCGTAGGCTGCGGCACCGCGCGTGTCCGATCCTGCCGGGTCGAAGGAGCGGTTGCGCCAGACTCCCGCCGGGCTGACGCCAAATTCAACCTCAGGCTTTGCCTGCTTGATCGCCCTTGATACCTGCACAATCAGCTGCTGCGTATTGTGCCGACGCCAGTCAGCTTTCGACGCAAATCCCTCGCCGTAGCGCCTGAAGGTCCAGGCATCGTTCAGGGTTGAGCCCGGCGTCTCGGTGTAAAAATAGTCATCGAACTGAACGCCGTCGACAGGGTAGCGATTCACCACTTCCATCACCACCTGGGTTATCCAGTCCCGCACCTCGGGAATGCCCGGGTCGAGAACAAAACGATCCCCGGAGGTGCGGATCCACTCCGGATGCTGGACGTAGACGCTGGAGGGATGAAGCGACGAGGTACGGTTAAGCGCGGCGATAATCGACGGCTTCGTGTTGGTGGAGACGCGGTAAGGGTTGAACCAGGCGTGAACCTTCATCCCGCGCTTGTGCGCTTCATCCAGCATAAACTGGAGCGGATCGTAACCGGGGTCTTCCCCGATAGTCCCGGTCAGGGTATCTGACCACGGCAGTATTTCAGAGGCCCACAGCGCCGTACTGTCCGGTTTTACCTGAAAGAAGACGGTGTTGATCCCAAGCTTTTTCAGCTTATCGAGCTTGTCCGTCAGCGCCTTCTGTTGCTGGGCGATACGCTGGTCCGCGCTGCGGCCATTCACCGATGACACGGGGGGCCAGTCGAGACGGGAGACGGTCGCCAGCCAGATCCCGCGCATGGGTTCGTTAGTCTGCTGTACAGGTTTCGCCTGCGGCAGCGGGGTAACGAGTGATTTGGGTGGTTTGGAAGTGCAACTTACCAGTAAAAGCGCGCAGCCAAGCAGCGCGCCAGTCCGTTTTACGTGTCGCATCATTTGCGTGTTAGCTCCTGGGTGTCCGGCCATCCGTCCAGGGATTAAACGCCGGTTCGTCCTGTTCCTCGTTACCGTCATCGTGAAGGGAGTCGAGGTAGAGGGCTTCAACTTCCGCCCGCGCCCATGGGGTCCGGCGCAGGAACTTCAGACTCGATTTAACACTCGGGTCCTTGCGAAAACAGTTGATTTTGATTCGGTTGCCCAGTTCATTCCAGCCATATCGCGCAACCAGCGCGTTAACCTGCATTTCAAGCGTTACGCCATGCAAAGGATCGTTGGAAATAGGTGCTGTCATAGGCGTCCGGTAGTCTCATTTTTTATGGGGATGTGATAAACGCTCAAAGGTTACAAGAAAGCAGGGGACGCGGCAATTTCAGCGTGAGGTTCTTCACCCGTAAAGGGTGAAGAGGATTTCCGGTTAATACTATTTTTTAAACAGTTCAGGTGCCCACGGCGTCGGGTCTACCTCCATAAAGGGTGCACGCTCAAAGCGGGACTTCAGCGCCCAGGGCACCGTACAGTCGAAAATCGTTTTGCAGGTGATCCCGTTGCCACGAATGGAGGGACTGTAATCCGGTGCCTGAGACGGATCGAGCTGGTGACCGCGGATCCCCGGCAGATGGGTGATGCTGACATCGCCCTGCATACGGGTCGTCATCGCCCACAAAATGTCGTCGCTGTCGAAAATATCCACGTCTTCGTCGACGAGAATAATATTTTTAAGCTCGGAATAGGTGGCTAACGCGATGAGGGCCGCCTGACCCTGACGCCCTTCGTCAGAAGGCTGCCGTTTTTTAACCTGCAATACCCCAAGGAATTTGCCCCCGCCAGCGGTATGCGCATAGACGTTTTGTAGGAAACCGGGGATGGCTTCTTCCACCGCATTCCGGATGCTGGCCTCCGTTGGCAAACCGGCCAGCGTGGTGTGCTCTTCGCCCGGTCCTACCAGGGTTTGCAGGATCGCCTGATGACGCATCGTGACGGCCTTCACTTTGATTACCGGTAAGGAGGGGTTAGCCTCCCCACAGTAGCCAGGAAATTCCGGCATCGCGTGCCCGGTGTGGGTATGCTGATCTTCTTCTACGCGCACGCCCGGCAGCAGTTCGCCTTCGATGATTATTTCCGCACGCGCAATCGCTTTTTCCTGTACGGCCACACCCTGCACCAGCTCGACGGGGGCCTGACGTAACGCGCCGGCGACACCCAGCTCGTTGTAGCCGAAGGGCGTGGTAGGGGCTTCGAAACAGGCGCCAATATAGATAGCGGGATCGAGACCCATATTGATCGTGACCGGCAAGGGTTTGCCCGCCTCTTCGGCTTTCTTACGGAACACTTCAATATGGCGGCCCGCGGCAAGGAACATGGAGAGCTCATCGCGCTCCTGAACGCAAAGACGGTGAATAGTGACATCGGTCAGCGAGGCGTCTTCCGGATCGCTTGCCAGCACCAGCCCCAGACAGAAGAACGGACCGGCATCTATCGGCGTGTTGGTCGGTGCCGGAAGCAATTTACGCAGATCGAAGTCCGGATCGTCGGCATAAAACACCTGCTCCTGACACGGCGCCTGGGCCGCCGGGACGACAACGGGAGCAATCGGGTTTTTCACCGCCTGGCCGACATGTTTTGCCAGTTCAGAGGGCTCGCAGCCCAACAGGAGCGCCGCCCGCTCGCGGCTGGCGTGCATACCGACCAGAATACGGGAGTCGGGATACCCCTTAATAGCGTTAAACATCATGGCCGGGCCGATGCGCGTCGGACGTTTTACCGTGCCGCCAGCACCAATATGCCGGTACACACCCGCCAGCTCCGCGTCAGGATCGACCGGATGGTTGGTTTCAAGGTATTGACCTTCATGGCGTTTGAGCAGTTCGATAGCACTTCTGAGATCGTTGATGTGGTTTTCCATATTTTCCCCCTCGGATGATTGCATCCATTCTTAACCGGACGAAGAAGGCTATCAATTGCATCATTCATGCTATTTTAATATGAATTTTATTATCAATAATGAAGGCACAGTATGCAGTTTCGACTGATGCGCAATTTTATCGTGGTGGCGGAAGAGCTTCACATGCATCGTGCGGCGGAGCGCCTTAACATGGCGCAACCGGCACTAAGCCAGCAAATCAAAACGCTTGAAGATCGTCTGGGGGTAGTGCTCTTTAGCCGGGCGAATCGTCGCCTGACGCTGACGCCAGCCGGTGAGGCGTTTCTCAGTAAAGCCAGAGTGGCGATTTTTATGACCGATCAGGCGATTCTGGATGCCAGACAGACGGCCAGAGGGGAACAGGGTGTGCTGAATCTCGGATGCGTTTCAAGTGCGATATTCGACAGTAAGCTGCCCGACGCGCTGCGGCTTTTACATGAGAAATGGCCAGCCATCAGCCTTTCCATGATGACGGGAAACGTGCAAACCCTTTATACCGGCGTGCAAAGCAACCAGCTGGATGTGGCCATTATTCGTGCCCCGTTACCGCTGCTGCCTGACGATCTGCAAAGCCGTCCTTTTACAACGGAAAAAGCCGTGCTGGCCTTACCTCGTCAACACAGTCTGGCGGGCTCCGCCGCGCTGACGCTTGCGTCGGTGAAAGAGGAGAAGTGGATCGCCCTGCGCGACCCGGAGGGGATGGGGCTGGAGCAATATTTCTATGATGCCTGCCACAGCGCGGGCATACAGCCTGACGTTGTGCAAAATGCCACCGATGTCCCCACGGTGATAAGCCTCGTCTCGGCAGGGTTTGGCATCGCCATGCTGCCAGCTTCAGCGAAGGCGATATGCGTACAAAACGTCGTCTTTGTGGATATTCTTGACCGACTCCGGGAGAGCGAGCTGACGCTGGTTTGCCACCGGATTATTCGCTCTGAGGTCCTGAAAAAATTGCTGAGTATCCTCGATCATACCTGACGTCCGGCGGCCTGAAGAAGCTGTTCACGTAGCCAGCGGTTAGCCGGATCCTGACTGTTTTTCGGATGCCAGTACATACCAATGACGATCGGCGGGAGATCCAGCGGCGGCGGAAAAATATCAAGCGTTTGCGTAAAGCGTAGCAACATGCGCCTGGGTAGGGTGCAGAGTAAATCGGTACCGGCAACAATCGCAGGCGCCATCGCATAGCTTTGCGTCGACATCACCACGTTACGCTGGTGGCCAAGCCCCGCCAGATGCTGATCGACAAAGCCCGCGAACGGGTCGCCCTCGGATGAAACCACCAGGTGTGAAAGACTACAATAGCTTTCCAGATCCACCGGCCCCGTACCGCGCGGATGGCCTTTCCGCTGGGCTGTGGCATATTCATCGTCAAACAGTTTGCGTCTGACCCATGCATCGTGCGCCCCCGCGTTAACGCCGATATAAATATCCACATCGCCATTTTCCATCTGCGCTGACAGCAGCTGGGTTTCCGGGAGCGCAAAACGCAGGCGGATACCTGGTGCCGCACTGCTAATCTGATTCTGCAACTCTGCCCCCAGCATTAGCGCCGGGTTTTCGTGCAGGGCAATAACAAAGGTGCGGTTGCTGTTCTGCGCGTTGAACGTGGTGGGTTCAAGCATCGCCGCTATGCCCTGCAAAACCGTCGCGACCTGCGGCCTTAACGCTTCGGCGCGCGGCGTCGGTAACACCCCACGTCCGTGTGGCGAAGGGACAAACAGCGGCTCACCAAACAACACGCGCAGGCGTGCCAGGCGGGCAGACATTGCTGGCTGGCTGATGCCCAGCCGCGCGGCCGCATGGGTGATATTCTGGTCCCTGAGTAACGCATCCAGCGTCAGGATCAGGTCCATATCCATATCGGAGGGGGACATCTTATTTTGCGTCACGGTTGGTATAGGTCACCGGGACCCACGCGTAGCCTTCCCGCTCACCTTTCGTCACATAGCCGATCCCGGGGAAAGGCAGATGCGGAGCCGCAATCAGATCTTTGTTTTTCACAAACTCAGCGAAAGCTGCGTTGCGCACCCGGGCGGCGCCGTCCTGATCCTCATCGTAAGCAATCGTCACGTTGGGCTGCGGGAACTGAACTGCGGCGACGTGGATGATGTCGCCGACAAAGGTAATTTTTTCAGCTTTGCTCTCCAGCGTGTAAAACGCGGAACCTGGGGTGTGGCCCGGGTGAACCGTACCGCTGATGCCCGGCAGAAGCTGTTCGGTGCCTGAGAAAGTCTTCACTTTTCCGGCATCCAGATAAGGCTTTAATGTCTTGTGCGCGACATCGAAGTAGTTCTGGTCATAGCCAGACTTTTTCTGGTTCTCGTCGTTAAAGAAGAAATCGATATCCGGTTTGCCGACATAGACCTGCGCGTGGGTAAACACGCGCTGACCGTCTTTGACCAGACCACCGGCGTGATCGGAGTGCGCATGGGTGATTAGAACATCGGTAATATCTTCGGGTTTGATGCCCTGGGTCGCCAGGCTTTCAATCAGCCGCCCGCCTTTGCCGGGGCCAAAGAGCTGACCGGAACCGGTATCCACCAGGATTTTGTGACCGGGCAAGGCGATATAAAACGCGTTAATCGATGCTTCCACCGGATTGGCCTGGAAGTTTTTGGCCAGTAACGCATCGGTATTTTCCGCCGTCGTCCGGCGCAGTAAGGCGTGCAGATCCTGCGGCACGCTGCCGTCCGTAAAGGCGGTGATAATCCTGTCGCCAACCTGAACGCTGTAGCCGCCAGCCTGCTGTTTCACCACATGCTGCGGAACGCTGGCCACCGCGTGGATCGCTGGAAAGAATAAAACTGAACCGGTCAACAGGGTTGATATCGCAAGTTTTTTCACAGTAAACATGATGGGCTCCTTAATAGTAAGTTCATCATAGTTCAACTGCGATTTTTGAGAACAGCAGGGGAGTGAATGTGACCTATCCATGAAATGGATAGGTCTGAGAGGATGCTTTACAGCACGCCGGTACCGCCGTCAGAGCACCACACTTGCCCGGAAGCGTATGAGCAGGAATCGGAGGCAAACAGCACATACAGCGGTGCGATTTCAACCGGCTGACCCGGTCTCCCCAGGGGCGTATCTTCCCCGAACTTCTGAACTTTAGACTGAGGCTGACCGCCGCTGGACTGAAGAGGCGTCCAGTATGGACCTGGCGCGACGGCATTCACCCGAATGCCACGCGGCCCAAGCTGCTGGGCCAGAGACTTGGTAAAGGCCACGTTACAGGCTTTGGTCTGCGCATAGTCCACCAGGATCGCGCTCGGTTTAAACGCCTGAACGGAAGTGGTGTTGATGATCACGGCACCTTCCTGCAAATGGCGCAGCGCAGCTTTGGTGATCCAGAAGGGGGCATAGACGTTGGTTTTAAACGTCGCGTCAAAATCTGCCGTGGTGAGATCGTCGATAGATTCACAGTACTGCTGGCGTCCGGCGTTATTCACCAGAATATCCAGGCCGCCCAGTTCGGCAACGGCTTTTTCCACCAGCGTGTCGCAGAAGGACTCCACGCGAATGTCGCCGGGAATGGCGACCGCTTTACGGCCTTCGGCCTGAATCAGCGCAATGACCGATGCCGCATCGGACTCCTCTTCCGGCAGATAGCCAATAGCGACATCTGCACCTTCACGGGCATAGGCGATGGCTACCGCGCGACCTATGCCGGAATCACCGCCGGTAATCAGCGCTTTTTTTCCTGCCAGTTTTCCTGACCCGATATAACTTGTTTCACCATGATCCGGTATTGGCTTCATTTCCGATGCCAGCCCGGGAGCCCTTTGCGGTTGTTCTGCAAACGGTGGACGAGGGTAATGCAGCGTGTGATTATTTCCTGTAGACATACCGGCCTCCTTAATAGTGAATTCCAAGATTAGTCGTTAATTAAACGTAAGCGGGCAAAATTGACAAATTCAGACAAATCTATATTCCAGTGGCGGATATAAAATATTTTCTCAAGCCAGCATGTAATACCAGAAAAGGGCGACCTCATCTTTTTCCGGCAGGGCGTTGTAAAGGTAACGATCGTAACCGCCCAGAATAAACCCATAGTGACGATAGAAAAGGCAGGCAGAAACATTAACGTTCTGCGTCTCCAGCCGTAAACCGGGCGCGTTGAGGCTTCGCGCCCAGACGTGGGTGGCAGACATCAGCTTGTGCGCCGCGCCCGTTCGGCGTTTCGAACGCTCCACGGCAATGTAATCCACCGAAATAAATTTATTCCAGTTGCAGGACGCGGTTATAAAACCGGCGATTTCACCGTCATCCGTTTCGGCGATAAGAAATATTGAATCGGGATTAACGCAATGATTTTCCAGCGTCTGGAGATCCAGTTCATAGGTTTTATGATAAGGATCGGTTAGCGCCTCGATATGCAAATCACCATTGAGAAAAGGCTCTCTGGCAATCTCATCGACCGTAAAAGAAAAATCACAACATTCAAGACGGGCGAGGTCGGTGCTTAATCCTTTTCGAATATGCATAGTATTCCTTAAGTGGGAGTTATAAATAGATAATAGACGAAGCGGCATACCCTGCTGGCATAACACTCTGTTCATCCTGGTCTAAGCTTGTATTTCGTTCCGCGTAAAATGTGGTCATTCGAGGACAATGAATGGAATTCAGAACATGTCGCAGGCACTGGGGTGCTGAGTTTATTTCCGATGACGTTGTACGTTTTCGCGTCTGGGCAGAAGGGCAGAAAGATCTCACGTTGCGTTTAACCGACACCGACATTCCGATGGCGGCGGTGGGCGACGGCTGGTTTCAGGTTGACGTGCCCGGCGTCAGACACGGTACGCCGTATCAGTTTGTTTTACAGGATGGAATGGCGGTGCCGGATCCGGCCTCGCGCGCGCAACAGGCTGACGTCAACGGCCCGTCGGTGGTAATCGACCCGCGTCACAACCTGCCCGCACAGCGGGAATGGCAAGGGCGGCCATGGGAAGAGACGGTGATCTACGAGATGCATATCGGCACCTTCACCGGGGAAGGAACCTTCAGGGCGGCCATCGATAAATTGCCTTATCTGGCCGAACTGGGTATTACGCAACTGGAAGTGATGCCCGTGTCCCAGTTCGGGGGCGCGCGCGGATGGGGGTATGATGGCGTACTGCTGTATGCCCCGCACTCAGCTTATGGCACACCGGATGATTTTCATGCCTTCATCGATGCCGCCCACGCGCTCGGGCTTTCCGTGGTGCTGGATATTGTACTCAACCACTTTGGCCCGGAAGGGAACTACCTGCCGTTGCTCTCACCGGCGTTTTTCCATCAGGATCGTATGACCCCGTGGGGCAACGGTATTGCCTATGAAGTTGGAGCCGTCCGGCAATACATCGCTGAGGCGCCGTTATTCTGGCTCTCGGAGTATCATCTTGACGGTCTGCGCTTCGACGCCATCGACCAGATCCATGACAACGCTGAGACCCATATTCTTCCCGAGATAGCGCAACGGATCCGCGACGCCTTTCCGGATCGGCATATCCATCTGACCACCGAAGACAGTCGCAACGTGATTTTCCTGCATCCGCGCGATGAGCATGGTCAGACGCCGCTTTTCACCGCCGAATGGAATGATGATTTTCACAACGCCGCGCATGTCTTCGCGACCGGGGAATCACACGCCTATTATCAGGATTTTGCCTTTGAGCCGGAGAAAAAGCTGGCGCGGGCGCTGGCAGAGGGCTTTGTCTACCAGGGGGAAATCTCGCTTCAGACCGGGAAATCGCGCGGGGTAGAGTGTCGCGAGCAACCACCGCAGTTTTTTGTCGATTTTATTCAGAATCACGACCAGGTCGGCAACCGTGCCCAGGGGGAGAGGCTTATCTCTCTGGCTGGGGCGGAGAAAACGCGCGTGCTGTTCGCGGCGCTGCTCCTGTCGCCACATATCCCGCTGCTGTTTATGGGTGAGGAGTATGGCGAAACGCATCCGTTCCTCTTTTTCACCGACTTCCACGGCGACCTGGCGAAAGCCGTGCGGGAGGGGCGCGCGAAAGAGTTTACCGGCCATGCCGGGCACGATGAAACCGTACCGGATCCCAATGACGTAAATACCTTTATGCGGTCGAAGCTTGACTGGAACAAGGCAGACACAGAGGAAGGCAGGGCGTGGCTGCACGTTACGCGCGAACTGATTGCGCTGCGTCAACGCTTTATCGTCCCGTTACTGAAACAGCGGGGCGCCGTGGAGGGTAACGTCCTGCAAACGGCGCTCGGCATGGTTGCCGTGAGCTGGCGTTTTCCGTCCGGTACGCTGTCGCTGGCGCTGAATATCGGCAAAAAGCCCCTCGCCTTACCGGACCTGCCCGGAAAAACGATCTTTAGCTGGCCGGAGGCAGTCGAAAACCTGCCGCCGAACAGTATTGTTGTTCGCTTTGCTGATGGAGAAGCAGCGCTATGATCCCTTCCTCTACTTACCGAATTCAGTTTCGCAACGGCATGACCTTCGATCGCGTGGTAGACCTGATTCCGTATATGAAAGACCTCGGAATTAGCCATCTTTACGCGTCGCCTGTTTTCACCGCAACCACGGATTCCACCCACGGCTATGACGTGACCGACCCCAACGAAATCGACCCGGCGATTGGCGGGCGGGAAGGGTTTGACCGCATGGCGGCAGCGCTGAAACAGGCGGGGATGGGGCTGATTCTGGATATCGTTCCTAACCATATGTCGACCTCGCTGGAAAACCGCTGGTGGCGCGATGTTATCGAGCATGGTCGGCAGAGCCGCTATGCGGCATATTTTGATATCGACTGGTCCCGACCCCTGACGTTGCCGTTTCTTGGCGACACCTTTGAAGCCGAGCTGGAGCGGGGGGCTATCACCCTGAAACGTGACAGTGTCACCGACAGCGCGGCGTTGGTTTACTATGATACCGCCTATCCGCTTAATCCCGGCACGTATGCCGAAGGCAAGAGTATCGCTGAGATCCACGAGGCGCAAAGCTGGCGGCTGATGTCCTGGCGGGAAGCGCCGAAACAGCTTTCATGGCGGCGCTTTTTTGAAATCACCGGGCTGGTCGGCGTGCGGGTAGAGGATGAGGCGGTATTCGCAGACACGCACCGCCTGATCCTTGAGCTTGTCCACGCCGGGGTTGTCGACGGCCTGCGCATTGACCATGTGGACGGGCTTGCCGATCCGCTGGGCTATTTGCAGCGACTGCGTGCGGCGACCGGACCGGATTGCTACATCACGGTAGAGAAGATCCTCGCCAAAGGGGAACAGCTTCCTCCGGAGTGGCCCATCTCAGGTACTACGGGCTATGAGTTTATCGCCTCCCTGGCGGAAGTGCTGGTGGATGATACCAACCTCTCGCGGCTGGAGACGCTCTACGACGAGACGCTGGGTATGACCGTTGACAGGCAGGCGGAACTTCGCAACGCCAAAGGCCTGATGACCGATCGTAATTTTGAAGGTGAATTTACCACGCTGCTCAAAATAGCCAGCGAGCTGGCCGGGCATAACGGTGCCGAAGTGGAGCATGAGGATATCCGCCATGCCCTGCGCGAGCTGCTTATCGCGTTTCCGGTGTATCGCACCTACGGCACCGCTGAGGGGCTGACGTCACCGGATGTGGCGCTGCTCAGCCGCGTGGTCGCCAGCGTCAACACCTCTGAACCCGCTCTGAGTCTGATTGTGCGTATTCTTTCCGGCGATCTGCCGGAACATGACCACGCGCTGGCCTCGCTTTTCCGCACCCGTTTTCAGCAGCTGACCGGGCCGCTGATGGCGAAATCGGTAGAGGATACGCTGTTCTTCCGCCATAACCTGGAGCTGGCCCTGAACGAAGTCGGCGCCGACCCGACGCCGCGCGCGTTTTCACTTTCCCGTTTTCATCAGGAGATGCGCATTCGACTTGCCCGCCAGCCCGATGCGCTGCTGGGAACTTCCACCCACGACACCAAACGCGGCGAGGATGCACGAGCTCGTCTGTATACGCTGACGGAAGCGCCAGATCTGTGGGGAGAAAATCTGGCGCGCTGGCGGCAGATGAACCAGACGCAGGTCCGATTCCTCAACGATGGCACCGCGCCGAACGCCGCCGACACCTGGATGATCTTCCAGGCGCTGGCGGGCGTCTGGCCAGCAACCCTGTCGCCTGAGGATCGTGATGGCCTTAAGTCACTGGAAGAGCGTTTCCTCGGCTTTATCGAGAAAGCCCTGCGCGAGGCCAAGCAGCGTACCGACTGGATCGACAGCAACGAAGGTTACGAGAGCGTGGTCCTGGACTACGTGCGCCATCTGCTTTCCCCGGATAACACCCTGTTCCTGCGTGATTTCAGTGCCGCACTCCAGCCGTTTATTCGGGCTGGGTTAATGAACAGCCTGAGCCAGACGGTGATCAAACTGACTGCGCCTGGCGTACCGGACATCTACCAGGGCAGCGAGGGGCTTAACTTCAGCCTCGTCGACCCGGATAACCGCCGCGAACCGGATTTCGCCGCACTGGCGGAAAACCTCAGCGTAGCGGATGGCACCGTTTTTAACGATGCGCAACGCTGGCGAGACGGCAGCGTGAAGCAGTACGTCACCACCACGCTGTTACGGCTTCGGCCACATTACCCCGCGCTTTTCCGCTACGGCGACTGGCTGCCGCTGAAGGTAACCGGCGAGCGGGAGGAGAATCTGATCGTTTATGCCCGCATCAAAGATGACGAGGCGCTGATCGTCGCCGTGCCGCGCCTGGTGTTTGACGTCACCGATAATGCGATGCTGTGGGCCAATACTACCGTGGCCATACCCCAGGCGCTGGCCGGGAAGCACTACCGGGATCTGTTTACCGGTGAGCGTCGCCTTCTGCCAGAGACGCTGGATTTAACGTCTGAAAAGGGATGTTTGTTGGTTCTGCTTACCTGCGAATAATCGAGGAGAACAAAAATGCCAAAGGATACAACGTTTGAAATTCGGGCCGGTCATGGCCAACAGTTGGGCGCAAATTATGACGGAAAAGGGGTGAACTTCGCCCTGTTTTCCGCCCACGCGGAGCGGGTGGAACTGTGTCTGTTTGATCCTTCGGGAAAAACAGAAATCGCCCGTCTGGAACTGCCGGAATATACCCATGAGGTCTGGCACGGCTATGTGCCGGACCTGAAACCGGGGGCGCTGTATGGCTACCGCGTTTACGGCCCCTACGATCCGGAGAACGGTCACCGCTTCAACCCCAATAAGCTGCTTATTGACCCCTATGCCCGTGAACTGGTAGGTGAAATTGAGTGGAACGATGCCCACTTCGGCTATGAGCTGGGACACGACGAGCTGGATCTCAGTTTTGACACGCGAGACAGCGCGCCGTTTACGCCCAAATGTAAGGTCATCGACCCCAATGCCGTTGACTGGCAGGACTCACGCC
Organism: Enterobacter cloacae complex sp. I1M; assembly: GCF_014982425.1. Lineage (NCBI taxonomy): Bacteria > Pseudomonadati > Pseudomonadota > Gammaproteobacteria > Enterobacterales > Enterobacteriaceae > Enterobacter > Enterobacter cloacae complex sp. I1M. The sequence continues at coordinate 69,093 of NZ_JADCLG010000041.1, forward strand.
GGCCCGATATCCCGTGGCCGCATACCGTGGTCTATGAAAGCCACGTAAAAGGCTTTACCCAGCTTAACCCGGCTATTCCGCCTGAACTGCGCGGTACGTTTGAGGGGATGGGGCATAAAGCCTCGGTGGAGTACATCAAAAGCCTCGGCATTACCTCGGTCGAGCTGCTACCGGTTCACTGGTTCCCTGACGATCAGCACCTGCTCGATCGCGGCCTGAAAAACTTCTGGGGCTATAACTCGCTCGGTTTCTTTGCGCCAGCGTCCCGCTATTACGGCCCGGCGGGGATCCAGGGTTTCCGCGACATGGTGCGTGCTTATCATGACGCGGGCATCGAGGTGATCCTCGACGTGGTCTATAACCACACGGCGGAGGGCAACGAGCTGGGGCCAACCCTGTCGTTTAAGGGGATTGATAACTTCTGCTATTACCGCACCATGCCGGATCAGCATCGGTATTACATCAATGACACCGGCACCGGAAACACCGTAAACACCTCGCACCCGCGCGTGTTGCAGATGGTCATGGACTCCCTGCGTTACTGGGCGGAATCGATGCAGATTGACGGTTTCCGCTTTGACCTCGGAACCATTCTCGGACGCGAGCCGGAGGGATTCGACCCGCGCGGCGGCTTCTTTGATGCCGTGACCCAGGATCCGGTGCTGTCGAAGCTGAAGCTTATCGGTGAACCGTGGGATATCGGCCCAGGGGGGTATCAGGTGGGGGGCTTCCCGCCAGGCTGGGGCGAGTGGAACGACAAATACCGCGACACGGTACGTGAATACTGGAAGGGAGATAACGTTTCTAACGATTTTGCCGCCCGTCTGTTAGGGTCCGGTGATTTGTACGATCTGCGAGGACGTCGTCCGTGGGCCAGCGTCAATTTTATCACCGCGCATGACGGCTTTACGCTGAACGACCTGGTGTCCTACAACGAGAAGCATAACGCCGATAACGGGGAAGATAATAACGACGGACATAACGATAACCGGTCGTATAACTACGGTGAAGAAGGGCCGACGGAGAATCCGGATATTATCGCCACCCGCGAGCGGCAAAAGCGCAACTTCCTCACCACGCTCTTCTTCTCCCACGGCACGCCGATGCTGCTGGCAGGTGATGAGTTTGGCCGGACGCAAAAGGGCAATAATAACGGCTATTGCCAGGACAGCGAGATCTCCTGGATAAACTGGGAAGGACTCTCTGAAAACGACGAGAAGCTGCGCGACTTTACCCGTCGGTTGATTGCTCTGCGCGCTGAGCAGCCGCTGCTGCGCCGTGAAAACTGGCGCGACGGGCTTGAGATCCGCTGGTTTAACGCCGGTGGCGGACCGCAGCAGTCGGAACAGTGGGACGAGGGTTCCACCCTTGGTCTTGCCATCAGCCGTCCGGATCTTGAGCAGGAAGAGGGCATCTGGCACGACGTGCTGATGCTGTTTAACCCGTTTGAAGGCACGGTGCCATTCCAGATCCCGCAGTTTGGCGAAGGGGGCTGGGTGCTGGAGCTTTCGACGGCGGATGATGCCCCTACAGGGGAAATCATCACGGAATCCGTCGATTATGAACTGGCCGGGCGGAGCATAACGCTTTTCCGCCGTCCTTAAAGCGAGGCCGCCGCGCGTGCGGCAGTATCATACAGGGAGGAGATCGCGCGGAGTAATTGCGCGGTCTCGCCAATCGACGCGCCCGGAATGCCGCTTTCCGCATGAATGTTGATCAGGCAGGCTTCCCGTACCTCCCGGTACTTCATGCACAGCGCTTTGCCTTCCTCCGTCGTCGAGAAAAAGAGCTCTTTCCCCGCTTTTTCACTGGTGACGTAACCCGCCTTTACCAGTTTTTTCAGCGCATACGTCACCACGTGGGTATCTTCCACGTTCAGCACAAAGCAGATGTCGGCCAGCTTTTTCTTGCGGTTGCGGTGGTTTACGTGGTGCAGAAGCGAGACGTCGAAAGCGCCCATATCCGGTTCACCTGCTGCGGTCATGCAGCGCACCATCCATTTGTTAAACGCATTGCTGGTCATGATCAACGCGTATTCCAGCTCCGACAGTTCGGCACACCGCTCTGAGACGAGATGGCGGGAGGAGACGATACGCCCGTCCGCAATATCGTCGTGGTTTAACGCTGTTTTCGTTTTCTTTGTCGTCATACCGATCCTTTCTCCAGAATGTAAACCCGTCGATAAAATAAGAACATTTTATTGATAAATTGTTTACATGTTTTTGACGTTCAGATATAGCTTTTTAGTGCAGGTTCTGTGGAGCCTCACGCAACACACAACATCGCGCGCCGTAATGCACCGGCTTCGCTCTGCTGCGAAGTATAAAAAATAGCCGTCGGCGCGCAACGCTCACTTTGGATAGGGTAACGTTTATGGACAGTTCTACACTGTTGCCACTTATCGGGATTCCGGTGGTGGTTATTGGTTTTGCACTGCGTTTCAACCCGCTGCTGGTTGTCGTGGTGGCGGGGCTGGCAACGGGCCTGCTGGTTGGCATGGATTTCGGTATGCTGCTGGAAACCTTTGGCGAAAAGTTCGTGAATAGCCGATCGCTCGCCACTTTCATTCTGATCCTGCCGGTGATTGGCCTGCTGGAGTATTACGGGCTGAAAGAGCGCGCCCAGGCCTGGGTCGCGAAGATCGCCAGCGCCACCTCGGCGCGTATCCTGATGCTCTACTTTGTTGCCCGCGAAGGGACGGCTGCGCTGGGCCTGATGTCGCTTGGCGGCCACGCACAAACGGTGCGTCCTCTGCTGGCGCCGATGGCCGAAGGGGCGGCCCTGAATGAATACGGCGAACTGCCGCAGACTATCCGCGACAAAATCAAAGCCCATGCCGCCGCGTGTGACAATATCGCGGTTTTCTTTGGGGAAGATATCTTTATCGCCTTTGGCGCGGTACTGCTGATTGATGCGTTCCTGAAAGAGAACGGGATCGATGGGATCGAACCGCTGCATATCGGCCTGTGGGCCATTCCGACCGCTATTGCGGCACTGATCATCCATATGACGCGTCTGCTGCGCCTCGACGCCAGCATTCGTCGCGACGTGATGGCCTGGAGAGCAGAGCAGGGTACGCAGGAGATCGCACCATGATGACCTTTATCACCATTAACCGCGTGTACTACCTGATCGGCTTTGTCGTGATGCTGCTGGTTGTGATGACCCTTCGCGATCGCGCTAACCCGAAACGCTATACCACCGCGCTGTTCTGGTTTCTGTTTGGCGGGATCTTCCTGTTTGGCGATCTGATGGTGCAGGAGCTGGGTAAGTCGCTGGCGTATCGCATTATTGGCGGCGCCGTTATCGTGATTGCGCTACTGGCCGGTTTCGGGCTGGTCGGGAAGGGGCATTACAAAATGTCCACCGAGGAGGAGCGGGTTGCCTCATCACACCGGCTGAAAAACTGGCTATTCTTGCCCGCGCTGATGATCCCGGTGGTGACGGTCATCGGGACGCTGTTTCTGAAAGGCGTGTCGATTGGCGGTGTCTATCTGCTAGACCAGAAGCAGCTTACGCTGGCGGCGCTGTGCGTGGCCTGTGTGGCAGCTATCCTCACCGGCTGGTGGCTGACAAAAGGTACGCCGCTGCATGCGGTTCGTCAGTCGCGTCGGCTGGTCGATACCATTGGCTGGGCGGTGATCCTGCCGCAGATGCTCGCCATGCTCGGCGGGGTGTTTGTGGTGGCGAATACCGGCGAATCGGTACAAAAGGTGGTCAGCCTGTTTGTGAACCCGGACAGCCGCTTCATGCTGGTGGTCATTTATTGCGTGGGGATGGCGCTGTTTACCATGATTATGGGCAACGCCTTCGCTGCCTTCCCGGTGTTAAGCGCCGGTATCGCTCTGCCATTCCTGATTAACGTCCATCACGGTAACCCGGCACCATTGCTGGCTATCGGCATGTACGCAGGCTATTGCGGCACGCTGATGACCCCGATGGCCGCCAACTTCAACATCGTGCCCGCCGCGCTGCTGGAGCTAAAAGACAAATATCAGGTTATCAAGATCCAGATCCCGACCGCGTTAACCTTGCTGGTGGTGAACGTGTTCTTAATGTATTTCCTCGTGTTTCGCTAAGGAGCTGCAATGGAATTAACGCAACATCAGGCTGACGCCTTCGCCAGAATGCCGTTGACCTATTTACGTCAGGAATATCCGAACCACATTATGCATCTGCTCAACGATGACGGCGACGTTCTGCCGCCTCGCGAGCTGCACCCGATCTTTTACGGCTGTTTTGACTGGCACTCTGCGGTGCACGGCTACTGGCTGCTGCTGCGCTGCCTGCGTCTCTGGCCCGAACTGCCGTGTCGGGAAGAGATCATTACTCTCTTCGAAGAACACCTGACCGACGAGAAGGTGGCGAAGGAGCTGGCCTATTTTACCGCGCCGTTCCGCGCGTCGTTTGAGCGACCTTATGGCTACGGCTGGCTGCTGGCGCTGGCGCAGGAGCTGAAACAATCGTCACTGCCGCAGGCGGAGCGCTGGTACCAGACGCTGCAACCGTTAACGCGGGATATTCGCCAGCGGCTGGTGGATTACCTCAGCAAGCTTACCTATCCGATCCGCGTCGGGACGCACTACAACACGGCGTTTGCGCTCGCGCTGGGGCTGGATTATGCCCGGGCGGTGAACGATGACACGCTTGAGCGCGCCATCCTGGACGCGGCAACGCGGTTTTACCTCGCGGACACGCATTATCCTGCGCATTATGAGCCGGGTGGCGACGAGTATATCTCCGGAGCGCTGACCGAGGCCCTGCTGATGAGTAAGGTGGTGGAGGATTTCCCGGCCTGGTTCGATGCGTTTCTGCCTGAAGTGGGCGCCGTTTCTGCGCTCATGAACCCGGCTGAGGTGAGCGATCGCACCGACCCGAAAATCGCGCATCTGGACGGTCTCAACCTCAGCCGTGCCTGGTGTATGAAGCACATTGCCCGCGCCCTGCCGGAAAATCATCACGCCCGGAAGCCATTACGCGATGCCGTTGCGCGCCATCTCTCGGCAAGCGTGGAGCATGTTGTCGGCAGTCACTACAGCGGCGGGCACTGGCTGGCGAGTTTTGCGCTGCTGGCACTGGAGTAGCGCTTAGTTGTATATCAGACTAAATGTTGCCAGGCTGTCTGCCAGCCCCGCGGTGGCCTGGGTTTCGGTGCGCACATATTGTGCGTCGTAATCCAGGGAAAACGCGGTCTGCCGGGCAACGTTGGCAAAAGGTTCGACACCGGTGCTGTTGAGAGGAACGGTTGTGCCTCTGGCGGCACCGTAGTTATCGCCATACAGAATGCGGATCCCCACGCCGGTAGCGGCGCTCTCCTGTTGACTTAGCGCCAGCACATCGTGATTCTGCGCGTCTTTTTCAGTCGGACCAAAGAACCCGATCTTCACCGCTGCCGTTTGGGATGCGTCACAGACCAGAGGGATGATGAAGCGGTGTTTATCCCCATCCATTCCTTTGTTGAGATCGCTTACGCTACTTTGTCCCATATTGACGGTGATGTTGTTATCCGAGATATAACAGCTCGATTTATGCACTTTCAGGTCGGCGGCAGCGACTTCCACCGTCACGCCAGCTTCAGATATCACCGCGCCGTTAGCATCCTCCAGAATCAGCGTTCCTGCGCGAATTTGCCCGCTGTTCGGCTGTTCATAGACAATCTCCTGCGCGGTTTTATAAAACACGACGAAGAACTGGGTCGCCATTTGCGAGGGATCGTTTGTGCTGCAAATCGCAACGCTGTCATCCCCCGAGGCGATGTAATGCACGGGTTCGGCTGCACAGTGCGTGGTTTCGCGAATGCCCACCGCAAACCCGACGCCGGGAATATCTGGCACGTCATAAACGGAGGCCGGGGCGCCCGTACCGTTCGGCGCCACGCCGCTGACGGGCGCTACGGTTAAGGCGTTATTGGCCACAAAGCGCATCGTTACCGGGCCGGTTCCCTCAGGACAGTTATAAAACGAGCGGTTTTCCTGGCCCAGGATAGCGCCTGAAAGCATCGACCCCGGAGGGATCGAGGGGTTATCAGTGATCGAGTAGTTTTGAAAGTTAATGACCGCATCGCCCATGGTCGGCGGGCAGGTCTGAGACGCCCTTGCCGTAGCGTGAATCAGCAAAAAAGCGAGCATCAGGAGATTGATTAAACGGTTGATATTGTTCACAGATATCTCAGTAAGTTATTGGCACTGAAGCTTCAGAAGCGTGACCGGAGTGCGGCCAGCGGTATCCGGAAGGCGTAATGGGGCGCTACAGCGCATATCCTGGCCTTTCTGCCGCCAGCTGGCATGCAAGGTCCCGCGTAGCGGCACGCCGCTGAGATAGACCTGTCCTGCTTCGCCAACGATGCCGACGCTTGATTTCGCAGACGTCCCGTTCGAGACATACGCGCTGGCGCCAAATGGAAGCGGGCGCCCGTGTGCCGTAAGGGTGATGAGCGTTCTGATGCCCACGTGGGTATGGTAATTCGCCAGGACGACCGCGCCGCTGGTCGGCACAATCGTTCTGCTGTTCTGGTCCAGATCGACATTTTCTGCCAGCGTTTCGGTATCCAGCGAAATGGTGTTTTTGTGATACGCCGATAAGGTTGGCATCACGGCATAACCTCGGGAGTCGGTGTGAACATTGGTCGCCCCTTCAACCTGAACGTCCGACGCCTCGTCAGCGCGGATCAGCGCCAGGGTATCCCCAAGGCTTTGGCTCAACGTCACCCCATACTGTGTTGCCACAATGCCGCCTGCCGCGCCGTAGTTCACGCGGTTGCTATAGCGATCGTGGCTGTACCCGAGACTGGCGCTGCCATAACCGCCGTGATAAGCCAGCGCAAGGTTGCTGTTCGCGGTATTGGCCTGGTTGTCGAAGCCCTGCTGGAGGTTATAGTTCAGGCGATCGTGGGCCAGCGCCGTACCATACAGCGAAACCTGCCGGGTAGTATGGCCATCAAGGTTATTGTTGAGGCTGTAGCTGGTTGTTGCGCCGGGTAACCAGCGGCTGAGTGGGACGCTGATGCTAAGGTTTATCGCCCGTTCGTTGTCGCTATCATCAGCGCTTGAGCGGGTGAGATAATACCCAACACTCAACGACACCCCTTTGTAGTTAGCGTAATAGCCAAGATGGACGGTTTGATCGACCGCCGAGGCGTTCCAGTAATCCTGACGGTAAAAGGATGCGCTGATATTGCCCAGCGCACCGAGATCCTGCGTCAAACTGAACTGTGTGCGGTTACGCCGGTTATGCACGTGCTGGTCTGGGTCGCTGTCATCATTTGCTTCACTGAAACTGTAAAAGTCATGCGTCGTGTAATGGCTGGTCGAAAGGGTGAGCGACGTGTTCGTTTCAGCGAGATTTTTTTGGTACTGAGCGCGTATTTGCTGCCCGAGGGCCAGCCTGTCATCACTGAGGTGTGCTTTCGCCGCAACGGTGTCCACACCCAGTGCCCCAAACCGGCCAAAATCTTTACCTAATCCCAGCGCGAGAGCCTGATAGTGGCCGGAAAGCTCCGCTCCGCCGTACAGCGTCAGGCTTGAAGACAATCCGTAAAAGGCGGAGGCCTGAACAAACGGCGGGGTGTCGCCCTCGGCGTCAGGGCTGTTATACCGTCCGGCGCTGGCGCTGAATTTCAGTCGTTTCTCCCGTAGCATAAAGGCCACCGAGGAGTAGGGTTGGGTGAACGTGCGTTCGCTGCCGTCACTTTCATGGACCGTGATCTCAAGATCGCCGCTTTGCGAAGTGGGGAAGAGATCGCTAATGACAAATGCGCCAGGCGCAACATAGGTTTCATAGATGGTGTAACCGTGCTGGCGAACGCTGACGCGGGCATTGCTGTGAGCGACCCCGCGGATCGTGGGCGCGAAACCGCGCTGGCTGTCCGGCAGCATATTCTCATCCGAGGCAAGCTGAAGCCCCGTAAACTGAAAACTGTCAAAAACCTCGCCAGACGTGTAGGCATTCCCTATTGTTAACGCGCTCTTCAGCGGCGTAATGGCCCGCTGGAGTGATGTTCCCTGAGACTGCCAGTGATGGGTATTACCATATTCAAACGTGGCGTAATTGCGTAAACGCCACGCCCCCAGGTTGATACCGGATCGCAGGCTCAGATAGCTGCTGTTGTCATGAATATTGTCGATGTTGGTTGTCGAGCCCGTAAGATTGTAATCAACAAAAGCAGCGGGGATGCCGTCGTCCCACTGTTCGGGAGGAATATAATCGGCACTTTTTTGCAACATGGCTGCCTGCGGAATGCTGAAAACCAGCCGATGATGGGTGAAGTCAAAATGCGTCGACGCATCGGGAATATATTTGCCGATGTCCGTAAATGTCTCCTCGTCATGCAGCGCATCGAACGAAGAGAAGGCCGCGATGTTTACCCCAAGTCTCTTGAGGTACGCCAGGTTGAGGACCGGTGAGAGCGTTCCCCCGGTATCGACAAATGCAATTTCGCGCTCATCCCGCTGCGTCTGGTTAACAACAACCGCGACACGATAACGTCCCGGCTGCTGACCTCCTTGTCGGGAAAAATAGCTTAAGTCGCTAGCCTGCTGCTGATCTGCGGTGATCTCCAGCGCCTGAGGATCGAAGTACTCATCGGCCTGTGCCCGGCGCACATGAATGCCAGACGTGACCGCACCCGCAAGCATCGCGAGCGTATAAATGCGGGGTAAATTGCGTGGGCCGAGAGAATGCATGTGCGGTCGTTGGCTACATTCGCCAAAGGCGTGTTGTCACAGCGTCAGGATTGCGTGGCGACTCTCGTCAGCCCGCCGTAATCGTTGATCGCCTGCCAGCGAATGGTCCCCGAGCAGGGAATGTGCCATTGACGATCGGAGAAGGGGTCAATCATTCCCGGCATTTCAACGTCGGTGTTCCCAACGCTGACCTTGTAAAACGATACAAACCAGGGCGAGGGGTTGTGTGCGCTAAGCGTATTATTACGACAGGTAAATTTTAATTTTTTGTAGGCAAGTTCGGCATTGCCTTTCAACCCTGCGGGACGGAAAAATAACTTGAATTTTGACTTCACGTTAATCTGCAATTTGTTGCTGTTTGCTTTTTTGCTCGGGGCAATATTTTTGATGTTAAGCCAAAAAACAGATTCCCGGTCAGTGGGTAATGGCGTTCCAAGATAATTGATGCGCAGCGAGTTTTTCTGTTCCGCATCTAAACGAAATAACGTAGGCGTCACGATAAAGGGCGGAGCGGTTTTATTCTTACTGTCAATATTTTCAATCCACGACTGAATAAGATAAGGGGTTTCTTTTTCCATATTGGTAATGGAAAATGCCACTTCTCTTTGCCCCTCAAGGTAAACAACACGCGTACCGCCCATCACAACCCCCGCGTGTGCTGACAGACTCATGCCGAGCGAATAAAAGAACAGGGCCGCGGTGAGTTTCTTCATTTTCAGATCCCCGTAGAGGAAAAAGATAAGCAGAGAAAGCTCTGCTTATCATCAGTCGATCAGTTATAAACCATCAGGAAATTGGCATCTGCGTCGGCTTCTCCGGTGCTGACGACATCAGTGGTGGCATTATAATTGGCGTAGAAATTGAGTGTTTTTGAATCTTCCCCTTCGGCAAGGTCGATACTCTGAGAAATATCACCAATTTTAATCTGCGTGTTACGGTCGCTTTCATAGAGTTTAACGGCAACGCCAGTCGCCGTATTGCCATCGCTGTCCACGGAGGAATTTAAACCCAGCAGGGTATTATCATTCGCATCTTTGTTACCATCAAACAACACGGCAACGGTTTTAACGGAATCCGGGCAACCTTCAACTGAGATCTGGAAAGGCGTGCGCGTGGTCTCTTTTTGGGTGGCAAAGTAGCTTGCAGCCCAGGTGCCTAATTCAACGGTTTGCCCTGCTGAGTCGGTGGTGATATTACAGGATGCATCGGTAATCTTACCGGTAAAATGGACTACGCCGCCCGTGCCCTGAGTCCCCGCATCGTTCTCTGGGTTGGTATTAATATTATTGTCGCTGTCACCAGAAGGAAGGCCCGCCAGCGCACTGCCACTTGCCATCATCAGGCCACAAAGGGTTAATGCGATCATGTTTTTTTTGTTGATCATGCCTATTGTTCTCATTCGCTCAAATATGTCAGTCTGGATATGCTGCTAGCAACACTGCCGGTGGCGTTATTGCTCAGAAAAAACAGCGCGAATGCTAACAAAATGCCAATCCAGGCCATAACAAAAGGTTGTCTAAAATTAAATTACTTTATTTTACGAAACTCCGTAACTTTCTTGTAACCTTACTTCAGGTTTGCTGATGTCGTTTATTGATGTTGCGAATCTAATTCCTGCCTGAGGGTTTATATTTGCCTTGTCACAAACGGTGCATTATTCATTGTGAGCTCAGTGGAGCTACTTTGTTATTGTCTCGTCCTGGCAGGAATAAAAATGAAGATATTTATTATTTCTATTGGGATATCAACGAATGAAACTGACTAAAATTGGTGCGACGCTTATTCTGACTTTCTGTGGCGCGAGCGCGGCGACGGCTTCTAACACTATCACATTTAATGGAACGGTGCTCGATCAGGGTTGTGATATTGCCGTTGATGGCGGCACGGCAAATGCGACCGTTGATCTGGGCTCAACGGCGGCAACCGACCTCGCTACAAAAGGCGACCTTGGCGCGCCAAAACAGTTTGTGTTCGACCTGAATAACTGCCCAACCAGCACGACTGCAAATATTGTCTTCTCAGGCCCTGTTGATGCTGTTGCAGCCGATCCATCCTATTTTGCAAACACTGCTACGCTGGGTGCGGCAACCAACGTGGCCGTTCAGCTCAAGCAGGGCGGCTCAAATGGTACCATCGTCAAAAATAATGCAGATAACGAACCTATTACTTTCACCGATGGCACAGCGAGTCAAACCTATACCGCGCAGATGATTGCCACCGGGCAGGCCGTTGCCGGCGATGTTAACGCTGTTATTACCTACAACGTCCGTTATAACTGATTCCGCAGGAGGGGAAACCCTCCTTTTTAGTTTGTGAGTGCATTATGAAACCCATCGCCGCTGTTATTTTTTGCGTGGCCAGCGCCGCCAGCCTGAACGCGTCCGCCAGTATTGTTACCGGGAGTACGCGGGTTATTTTTGATGGCTCCCGCCAGGCCGCCTCTTTGTCCGTTGAAAACTCTGACAAGGTTACCAACCTGGTACAGTCGTGGATTAGCCCGGCTAAAGGCAGCCCGTTAAAAAAAGAAAATATGATTATTACGCCACCGCTATTCCGTCTGGAAGCCGGGAAAAAAGCGTCAATTCGTATTGTGCGTTCAGGTTTACCTGTTCCGGAAGATCGTGAATCGCTGTTATGGCTGAACGTGAAAGGGATCCCCGCTACCGACGGTAGTGAAGGTAAAAATACGATGCAAATTGCCATCAACTCAAAGATTAAGCTGATCTACCGTCCGGCAGCATTAAAGGGGCAGACGCCAGAATCCAGTGCGGAAAAGCTTAAGTGGAACCTGACCGCGAAGGGTTTACAGGTCAATAACCCGACACCTTTTTATATGAACTTCTCACGAATTGAAATTAATCACCAGGCGTTAAGCGGACAGTATTTTGTCGCGCCATTCTCCACGTTGAGTATTTCTGAAGGTGTTATGTCACCTCACGGCAAAGTAACCTGGTCGCTTATTAATGATTATGGCGTGAAAGGCCCGGACAAAGTCACCTCATATTAATCGACACCGTAAGTCTCCCGCACGGATACAGGGTTACAATGGAAAAAGTGAAACAAACCTACGTCCTTTCTTTAGGACTCGGGCTCAGTGTTGTCTTTAGTTCTTTCAGCGCACGTGCGCAGGAACATTTCAACCCTCATCTTTTGGAAACAGACAGCGCAGAAGTGCCAGCAATGGATCTCAGTCTGTTTGCCAAAGATGAGGTGCCGCCCGGGGACTATAACGTCGACATTTTTATCAACGGCAATCTGGTAGACAGTAAAACCCTCTCTTTTCGAAGGTTGAAAAGTGCCCCTACGTCAGACCGCACAGGGGCATGCTTAAACGTCACTCAGCTGAAAGCCTGGAACGTTCGTGTCGATAACTATTTTGGCGAACAGGAAAAAGCCAGCGAATGTGTGGATCTGTATGCCATCCCCGGCGCGGACGAAAAAATCGATCTGGCGCAGCAGCGTTTCGACCTGATCCTGCCGCAGGTTGCTTTATTTAACACCGCAAGGGGTTATGTTTCACCGGAGCGCTGGGATGAAGGGATCACGGCGGGTTTACTTAATTACAGCGTCTCGGGTCAACAGGATCTGCATCAGCGCAACGGCACCGACAGCAGTAATCAGTTTCTTAGCCTGCAACCGGGGCTGAACGTAGGCGCCTGGCGCTTTCGCAACTATTCCACCTATACCCATTCCGAATCCGAAAATGACTGGGATTCCGTGTATACCTACGCCTCACGGGATATTAAATCTCTCAAAAGCCAGCTGGTGCTGGGACAAGGAACCACGCGCGGCGGCATTTTTGATAGCGTTGGTTTTACCGGTGTACAAATGTACTCGGATAACGATATGAAGCCGGACAGCATGCAAGGCTTCGCCCCTGTAATACGCGGTATAGCCCGCAGCAATGCCGAAGTGACGGTATACCAGAACGGTCACAGCATTTATAAGGCTACCGTGCCGCCGGGGCCGTTTGAATTCAGCGATATGTATCCGACCGGCAGCTCCGGCGATCTACAGGTGGTGATCAAAGAGTCCGACGGTACGCAAAGTAGCTTTATTGTGCCTTACGCCACGCTGCCGGTATTGCAACGTGAAGGTCAGGTGCAGTATGGCCTGGTGGCGGGCAAAACCCGTCAAGACGGGTCGGGTTCACGTGCAGAGGATTTTAACTTTATTCAGGGATCAGCGGCCTGGGGCGTCGGAAAAGGGATCACGCTTTACGGCGGCTATATTCAGGCGGAGGACAATTATTCCAACCTGATTGCCGGAACCGGTTTTAATATGGGCAGCGCCGGAGCGCTCTCATTTGATATTTCCCAGTCGTGGGCGGATATCCCGCAGCCGGACAACATGCGACAACAGGAACACCATAGCGGCCAGTCGTATCGCGTGCGCTACAGTAAGACGCTTCAGCAAACCAACACCGATATTGCCGTCGCCGGTTATAAATTTTCAACCCGGGGTTATCTTTCGTTTCAGGACTTCCTCAATGACTGGGATCCGGGCAATAGCACTATTGATAATGGCCGGGAGCGAAACCGTTTTGATGTGACAATCTCACAGACGTTGCCTTTCGGCACCCTGTCACTGAGCATGTACGACGCCTCTTACTGGAACAGTGAACATGCGGACTCCATGAACCTGGGCTTCAGCAGCACGCTTGGACCGGTGTCGTACTCGCTGAACTATGCCCACTCTAAAAACGTCAATGGCGGTTACAATAACGATTCCGATAACTACGACGACGATAACGTCTTCTCGCTTAACCTGAGCGTACCGTTCAGCGCCTTCAGCCACAGTGAAGCGGCCCGGTCTGTTTCGGCTAACTATTCGATGAACAGTAGTAAAAACGGCGATACCACGCACAACATCGGAATTTCCGGTACCGCGATGCAGGAAAACCAGCTGAACTGGCAGGTTTCAGAAGGCTATAACGCCGATTCTGAAGCTACTAACGGCAATGTCACTGTGGGTTATCAAAGTACTTATGCCGATATGTCCGCAGGCTATAGCTACGACGATTACAGCCGACGACTGAATTACAGCCTGCGCGGGGGCATGGTGCTGCATCGCGACGGTATCACCCTGGCGCGTCAGCTGAACGATAGCGTAGCGCTGGTTGAAACACCGGGTGTTTCCGGTATGCCGATCAACGGGCAGACGAACGTTCATACCGATTATTTCGGTAACGCCATTGTGCCGTACGTTCGTCCGTATCACAGCAATTCGATCTCACTCAACACAGTGGATGCCAGCGATACTTCTGCGGCCATTGATAACATCGCCAAAACCGTGGTGCCGACCAAAGGGGCGGTAGTACGCGTGAAGTACAACACCTGGATTGGACAAAAGGCGATGATGACGCTGACCTACAACGGTAAACCGGTGCCGTTTGGCGCAGTAGTAACACAAACCAGCGGCGAGTCGGATGACACGCGCAGCAGTATTGTTGGCGACGGCGGGGAAGTGTATCTCGTCGGGCTCGCCGGTAAAGGGCGGTTAATTGTTAAGTGGGGGGAGGCGGCGAACAAGCAGTGCGCCGTTGATTACACACTTGCCGGCGCTAAAACAGAGGCCGATATTTTATTCATCAACGGGGTTTGCCATCCCGTATCGGGAGCAAATTAATGTCACGCTTCATTATTCTCCGTTCCGGCCTTAAATCGCTCATCGGCCCGGGAATGGTATTCATGCTGAGCGTGTCGCCGGCAATGGCGTACACCGATCGCAATGATATTGAGTTCCATGTCACCGGAAACATTATTGATGGCTCATGTAACGTCACCAAACCGGAGGCAGTCGACCTCGGGAAATATTACTGGAAAGACTTTGCCGTAGCGGGGGGGAACACAGGAAATGTGCCAGTGACCATCGCGTTTGACAGTTGCACCGCAGGGTTAAGCCAGGCAACGGTTACCTTTACAGGCGCACCTTACGCTGAAGATCCGGCTTATGCTTCTGTCATTTACGCCAATCAGGTGGCGGCAGATGCAGGCGGCGCGACCGATGTCGGCCTTCAGTTGTTTATCCGTGACCACGAACATCCCATCAGCGGTGTCGCGCTGGCCAACGGCGTGAGCTACCCGGTTGCGCTCGAAAACCAAACCGGCGCGATGACTTTTACTGCCCGAATGTATACCCCACATGGGACCCCAACACCGGGTGCATTCAGCAGTGCGATTACATTGAATGTTGTTTATAACTGAGCTTAAGTGAGCAGACTAATTTCATGTCAAAATATTTATATTATCTGGTGTTATTGCTGGGGACAGTCCCACTATTAAGTCATGCAGCCTGTAACCGGGATAACGGCGATGATGTTACCGTTACAACGATCCCATTACCCTCGAAACTGTTGGTCAGTGCGAAAAATTATACCTTTGGCGAAGTGTTATACGATTCTGGATATATCAGCGGGACGGATGGGGATGTCACGATTAAAAACTGTAGCAGGGATTATTACGTAGGATTTCATTATAACCCGACTCATTTAGCATCGGCGTCGCCGGTGGGAGATAATATCTACCCGACCACGATACCGGGTATCGGCATTAAGACCTACACGCTTAACCAGGCCGGTCCGTATGATTATGAACGTGCGGTTGATAACTCATGGCAGTCCGGCGATGGCGAGAGCAGCCATACGCTGGCGGGCTCGGCCTATCGTGTGCAGTTGATTGCGACGGGGGGTACAATCCCGGGCGGTAATCTGGCCCTTGAGAGCGGCAAACTGGCGACGGTGGAATTTCGTGAAGGGCAAAGCAGTTCGGATAACGGTGATAATGCGTCAGAAGTCTATTTGTCAAATACGCAGATAGAAGTCTATGCGATGGGATGCTCAGCATCCGTTTCTTCCCTGCTGTTTAATATGGGCGATGTGGATACCTCTGCGTTTGATAATCTTAAGATGGTGGAAGGACCCGAACAGGATGTTGGTCTGAGCTGTCAGCCAGGCACCAACGTGACCATGACCATCAACGGGCCGCTTGCCGAGGGCGACAATGATAATGGCTCGGTGATTGCCTTAGACCAGTCTGAATCGGGTACGACGGCGACCGGTGTGGGGGTCGTGATATCAGCCTATCAACCGGCGCTACGCAGTTTTACCTACTGGGCCATTGGTCAGGAGGTGCAAGCTTTTAATTCCAGTCGTGTAAAAGCCGCATCACAAGGCAGTGGGCTGGCTGCCGATGGTACCGCGATTGCTGATATCGGCTCCGCAACAACCTATAGCGATCCGGCAAATGCAGGCGGAGCCGGAGAGTCTGAAACCTTACGTTTCAAAGCGTGGTATTACAAAACCAGTGACGTTGTCACGCCAGGGCAAGCAAATGCCACCGGGACAATCACCCTTAAATATAATTGATACCTTTGATCATGACAGGGGGTAGCGCTGCGGTTTATTTTTGTACACCTCTGCGCTACCGTTATGTGTTTCTGTCGTGTACATTTCCTCTGCGACCCTATTTATTCGGTGGAACTGACAATGATTACTAAACGGTCTGAGCCACGCTTTTCAGTCATTCTGTTAATTTTTGTGTGTCTTGTAGGATTATATTCTTTTAACGGTCACCTTAAGCCTCACGCCGGACAAAAAGGGGTTGCATGTATTTCCTACAAGCGGATCCTGCGTGAATCACCGTTACTGGCACAGGAAAAAAAGCAGAACGAAATACTTCTCGCATTAGCTAAAAAATCCGCGCTTAAAGTTGAGAAAAAATATTATGCTCTGCCAGAACCCTTGCGCCGTGAAATGAAAGCGATCGATGATATGAGTAAAAACACGCAACTGCGGGCAGAGCAGGGTCGCCTGCGGCATATAAGCCAGCGAATTATTTCTGATACCGTTGAAAAATACAGAATAGATCATCACTATTCGGTCGTTTTCAATAAAGATAGCGCCTCTACAGTGGATTATGGTCACGACATTAGTAATGAAATTATTAATGAATTACAGCATGTAAAAGTGGTGTACGGGCCGCGCCCTAATTTTGAAGATGCGACCCGGGAGCTTTTGCTCGCTCAACCTGTTTCCGCAGGATGAGTGATTTTACGCAGTCGGCTCGCGCTGACGATGACCGCTACGGCAGAAGCCGCCGCAGCGATCCACAGTGCAGCATGAATTGCTCTCTCATTTGTCGCCAGCAGTACGCCCACAGCGGCGGCCCCCAGACACTGCCCGAACGTGCGCATAATGGATAACACACCGGATGAATAGCTCGCATAGTCACGACTAACGTTTGAGAGCATTTCCCGGTTATTGGGACTCTGAAAGCAGCCAAATCCCATCCCGCAAACCAGGCTTCGCAGGCAGATATCCCACATCGAAGGGCTGGCGGGTAATGTTGCCAGCAGAATCAAACCGACGACAAAAATCATCAGCCCCAGGGTTGAAATCACCGGGGCTGAAATCGTGTCCGCCCACCGGCCTGCATGCGGCGCAATCAGCACGATCCCGAGCGGCCACGGCGTAAATAGCAGGGCAGAAATCACCGGACTGTAGCCGTATTCGCTCTGAAACAGGAAGGGTAGCGCAATAAAGGTGATACCCTGGCTGACAAAAGCAATCATCGACGTTAAGGCCGCGAGGGTAAAACGTTCATTTTTGAATATGGCTGGCGGCAGTAAGGGGTTATCCGTGCGGCGGATCTGCCAGATAAAAGCCATGCCGCTCAGCGCAGCGAGAACCGTCCAGCAAAGACTACCTGTGTGATAAGTAGCATCATGGAGGCTGTTCGCCGCCATGATCGTCGAACCCAACAGCAGCGCCGACAATATGGCGCCCAGGGTGTCAAAGGGCGCTTGCTTTCGAACCGCATCCCGCGGCAGCGCTTTGACCGCCAGCAGCAAGGCGAGGGTGCCGGGAAGAACGTTTATCGCAAAAAGCCATTGCCAGCTCAGGGTGTGAAGGATCGTACCGCCCAATACCGGGCCGATAGCGGAGCTGGAGGCGATGAGCAGGGCGTGCAAACCCAGAATGCGGCCAAGCAATCGTCCGGGAAATACGGACCGCAGTATTGCGGGAGCAATACTCAGCGTCGCTGCGCCGCCGATCCCCTGGAGCACGCGCATACCGATAAGCACTTCGGGCGTTTTCGCCAGCGCGCAAGCCAGCGATGTCAGGGTAAAGGTCGTCAGGCCTGCCAGAAATACGGGGCGATAACCCAGGCGGGCCGCAAGCGCCGCGAATATCGCCAGCGTCATTGCAGCCGCCAGCAGATACCCGTTGGCGAACCAGACGGCATAACTGGCTGGCACCTGCATCTCCTGAGCCATGGAGGGCAGGGCAATATTGATCATGGTGCCATCAAAAACGCCCATTAACGTGGTGGTCATTATCGCGGCCATCACCCGTGCGCGCGTCGGGCCAGGCAGTCCATCGTCCCCGGGTTGGCTGGAAAAAAGCATCATCTTGTTGTCCTTAGAGAAAAGTGTGTGGATGACAAAACTATAAAGATGGCTTTTGCAGGGCGGAAGGCGCACCATTTACACTTTATCATTGCATGAAACGCCTTATCTGAATATGCAGGGAGGAAGGAGATGTCAGAACCCGATTTTAATTTGCTGATAGCACTCGACATATTGCTGAGCGAAGCGAGCGTGGCAGGCGCGGCACGTCGTCTGAACCTCAGCACCTCGGCAATGAGCCGGACATTAAGCAGGTTACGCGACGTCACTGGCGATCCGATTCTGGTGCGCGCCGGACGTAACATGGTACTGACCCCGTGGGCCGAAGCGACCCGGGACCGTGCCAGGCGTGCAGTGCACGAGGCCAGGGCGGTATTACAGCCCTCAACTGAAACGTTCAGCGCGCGAAGTCTGGCGCGACTTTTTACCATCAGGGCAAACGATGGTTTTGTGGTGGCGTTTGGGCCTGCGCTTATAGCGGCTGTGGCCGACGCCGCGCCGGACGTCTGTATACGCTTTGCGCCTAAGCCGGAAAAAACGTCGCGCTATCTTCGGGAAGGGCTGGTTGATCTGGAGATTGGCGTCCAGAGTAATATGGGGCCTGAAATACGGCTTCAACGACTGTTTGAGGATCGGTTTGTGGGCGTCGTGCGTAAGGGGCATCCGCTGGCTAAGCAGGCAGAAATAGGGGTGAAGGATTATGTCGCCTGGGGCCATGTGGTAGCGTCACCCGAGGGTGCACTGCACGGATCCGTTGACGATGCGCTGGCCGAACTCGGAACAAAACGTAAAATCGCGAGCGTCGTACCGGGATTTCCGACGGCGCTGTCCGTGGCGGTGGCATCGGATCTTATCGCCATGATACCCGCGCTCTATTTACTCAATCAGCAGGTAACGGACCAGGTACACGTTTTCGAGCTGCCGTTCAAAAGCCGTCTAATTACGGTATCACAGATGTGGCACCCAAGAATGGAACGCGATCCCGCGCACCGCTGGCTGAGAGAGCAAATTCTTGCGATATGCAGAGTGAAGAAGTCAGACATGATTAAGGGACCTGTATAGCGATTGCTATACGCGCCGCTTATGCTATGCTTGTAAAGCAATTGCTATACAAGAGGTATACCCATGAAATCAGATGTTCAACTCAATCTTAGAGCCAAAGAATCCCAGCGGGCGCTTATCGATGCCGCCGCAGAGATCCTCCATAAATCACGTACTGACTTCATTCTGGAGATGGCCTGTCAGGCAGCCGAAAATGTGATCCTCGATCGGCGTGTATTCAATTTTAACGATGAACAGTATGCAGAGTTCATTGATATGCTCGATGCCCCGGTTGCCGACGATCCTGCCATAGAAAAACTGCTGGCAAGGAAACCTCAGTGGGACGTGTAACCCCCCCAGAGCCCTTATCCAGCGTCCATCAACTGGCGGAGTTCGTCAGTGGAGAGGCCGTGCTTGACGAATGGTTAAAACAAAGAGGTCTGAAAAACCAGGCGCTTGGCGCAGCCCGAACGTTTGTCGTTTGTAAAACGGGCACCAAGCAGGTCGCGGGATTTTACTCTCTGGCTACCGGCAGCGTTAACCATACGGAAGCGACAGGTAATTTGCGGCGTAACATGCCGGATCCCATTCCCGTGATTATTCTTGCCCGTCTGGCTGTCGATGTCTCAATACGCGGAAATGGGTTGGGAGCCGATCTACTCCAGGATGCGGTTTTACGCTGTTATCGGGTAGCAGAGAATATTGGGGTGCGGGCGATCATGGTTCATGCACTCACTGAGGACGCCAAAGCGTTTTATATCCACCATGGTTTTAAAGCATCGCAGACTCAGGAACGGACACTGTTTCTCAGGCTTCCTCAGTAGCGATAAAGGGAAGGGGTAAATGCGATGAGCTTATCTGTTTGCGCAGGTATAAAAACCCATAAAGAAATCCCACCGGTAGCGGCGGGATTTTTATGGAATGAATGTTCAGCGCGTCTGGCTAATAAGCTTGCTCGTCAGTTTGCCCGGAGACATGGTTTCCACCTTGCGGTAATAGTCTCCGGGAAGATAACGGAAAAGACGCCAGGCATCAGCTTTACCAGTCATACCAAACACCCCATAAACGCTGGCTGCAAGCATGGTTACATTAAAGATCCCCAGGCCAACATTTAGGCAACCGACTGATTCATCAGTAAGTTCCTGAAAGAGAGGAACTCATGAACTAAAGAATAAACCCACCGTATTTAACATAATATACATTATGCGCACTTAGATTGAATACGAGTAAATCCAGCCAGTTCAGACCCATCCTTGTTCTGCTCATTCCGCGCATCATGTACCTCTGTTCTGTGCCATCAACGTTCATAACTGTCGTTACGGTCTTGCGTGATCTCCACGGCAGTCACCTGTACATCCTTAAAGCGCAGCCCATCCACACCAGAAATTTTCCCGAACTCTGACGCGTCAATCAAAATCCCCTCCAGCGTTAACCCGACCACTGGACGCTCCGGATATCCCTCGATGAAAAATGCCCGCGAAAAGCATTTGCTGTCTGATCGACGCGCCGTCATTTTTTTAATCGTCAGTCCACTGACCGCAGTAAGACCGGTTTCGCCCTCAACACCTTCAGCCAGCTTGCGCCAGTGTTCTGGTTTATCAGATAAATTGCTCTGGTCGCCATAGCTATACTGCGGAAACCAGTTCAACTGGATCAGCACCGGCAAACGCACGTCCGTAAGCCGTAGATTTTGTACGGTGATATCACGGATAAATCCGCCCCGGTTGCGAGCAGATTTAATGCGAAACCCGACGCCCGTTCCGTTAAACGCGTTATCTTCTATCAGGACGCGTTCAATGCCACCTGAAGTTTCACTCCCCAGTGTGATCCCGGATCCCTTATTCAGCGTACATCCTCGAATCACTATATCCCGCGCTGCACGAGCTTTTTGCGCCGCTTCGCGTCCTCGTCCTGATTTGATGCAGATATTGTCGTCATTGCAGGACACAATGCAGCGTTCAATCCGCACCTGTTCGCAGGAGTCGACGTCAATCCCGTCGGTGCTCGGCCCCGCAGAATTGCTGATTTGCACGCCCTCAACCGCGATATGGCGCGAATAACAGAGGTGCATGTTCCAGAATCCGGACTCCCGACTGGTAAAATCACGCAGCAGAATGCTCTGGCTTTCAAAGACCAGGATATTGCGCGGGCGCTGACAGTCATAATCAACAACCCAGCGCAATCCTCTTGCGCTGTAATCGCCGACCATGCCGCTGCGCTCGTCATCGCCCCAGTAGCGTTGCCACCAAATTGCACCCTGCCCGTCTATCGTGCCTGTACCGGTAATGCTGACGTTTTCACAATCGATGATATTAATAATGCCTGCCGGCCATCGCATATCAATGCCGGCCACCCGGGTATTTATCAGGGGATAATCAGCCAGATCCTGGCTTCCAACGAGCTGTGCGCCAGCGTCCAGGCGAAGTGAAACACCGCTTTTCAGAAACAACGCTCCGGTCAGAAAACGGCCTTGCGGAATAACGATGACATCGTTCTGTTGAGCACTATTTATGGCCTGCTGAATGGCGGATGTTGCCAGGCGTTGCGCGGTTGGGTCCGCGCCATACGCCAGAATGGAGATCGCTTTCATGGCTTTTCCTTAAACAGATGAAAGCCTTAGTCTAGGAATCTGCGTGATGAATAACCTTTGTCTGTTTGACAGCCACGCAGTCAGGCTGGCAAAAAAGCGGATATTTACTGGCTGGCGATCACTGCAACGCCCTTTTCTTTCATAGCGTTGACCCAGCGTTCATCCGTTGTGTTTTCAACAACGAGCGTATTCACCAGCGACAAATCGCCAATCACAAACGCCGAGGCCGTGTTGATCTTTTCCGGTGAGGCCAATACCACCGTTTCCGCCGCTCTGCCGGAAAATGCACGTTTGATGCATGCTTCTTCATAATCTCCGGTGGTCAGCCCGGCCTCAGGATGCACGCCGGTGATACCCATGAAAAACATATCCGCATGAATATTGTTGATGCCTTCAATAGCGGCCGCGCCGACCGTGACGATGGAGTGTTTATACAAACGACCGCCAATCAGGATCACCTCTATGCACGGATGGTTGACCAGCCCCAATGCAATACCCGGGCTGTGCGTCACCACGGTTACCCGCAAATCTGGCGGCAAGAAGGTAATAAGTTCTGAGGTGGTCGTCCCGCCATCAATGATCACCACCTGCCCCGGTGAAATGAGCTGCGCGCCCCGACGTGCCACGCGTTTTTTTGCATCCATTTTAACGGACTGACGCTCGGCAAAAGGCGCAATCGCTGAAGATGCCGGAAGCGCGCCGCCGTGGACACGCTGCAAACGCCCTTCTGCCGCCAGTTCACGTAGATCCCGGCGGATAGTGTCCTCAGACACCGAGAAAAAGAGGCTGAGCGCAGTTGACTGAACCTGGCCTTCCGCCTCCAGCTTTTCCAGAATCAACTGTTTACGCTGACTTGTGAGCATGAATTATTCCTGATGTTGCACGATAATTATTGTAATTACACGAAAATGCTGTTTATGATGCATACTCTACGAGAGGAGAGCCAAACGTGCAATCAAAACGTGCAGATATACGCATCATTAACAGCGAAACGTTGTCCGACAACTGGTATAACCTGAAAAAATACACTTTTGACCTCCAGCGCAGCGATGGTGACTGGCAGCGGCAAGAGCGTGAAGTGTATGACCGCGGGAATGGCGCGACGATCCTGCTCTATAATCGCGACAGCAAAACAGTCATTCTTACACGTCAGTTTCGTTTCCCTGTGTTTATCAATGGTCACGAAGAGGATCTCATTGAGGCGGCTGCCGGGTTGCTCGATAACCTTGACCCGGAAAGCCGGATTAAGGCCGAAGCGGAAGAGGAAACCGGGTATAAGGTGACGCGCGTAGAGAAAATTTTTGAGGCCTATATGAGCCCGGGCTCCGTTACCGAAAAACTCTACTTCTATCTGGCGGAATATCACCCGCAGGATCGGACCAGCGCGGGCGGCGGCGTTAAAGCAGAGGGGGAAGATATCGACGTGCTGGAAATGACGCTGGACGACGCGCTTCGTGGCATCGAGAATGGCCAGATCGTCGACGGTAAAACCATCATGCTGCTTTATCACGTGGCCCTGAAAGGCATTTTATAATCTCACGTTTATCCGGATACCTGCCCCTGCGCAGGTATTTGCCTGTGCTATTCTTGCTGAACACCTCAACATGGAGATGCGAAAATGGCCGACTGGGATCCTTCTCTATATCTACAATACAGCGCAGAACGCACACGTCCCGCCGCTGAGTTACTGGCCCGGGTGCCGCTTGCTGACATAACCTCTGGCGTGGATTTGGGTTGCGGGCCAGGCAACAGCACCGCGATGCTGAAACAACGCTGGCCTTCAGCGCAGATAGCCGGTGTGGATAACTCCCCGGCGATGCTGGAGGAAGCCCGACAGGCCCTGCCAGACTGCCACTTTGTTGAATCGGATATCCGTCACTACAAACCTGACCAGCCTCTCAGCCTGATCTACGCCAATGCTTCCCTGCAATGGATCCCGGACCATTACCACCTTCTGCCGCATCTGGTTTCACTGCTCCAGTTAAACGGCGTGCTGGCGATACAAATGCCTGACAACTGGCTTGAGCCGACGCACGCCCTGATGCGTGAAGTTGCCTGGGAACAGGGCTACCCCGATCGTGGCCGCGAGCAGCTGCCGGGTATTCATGCCTACTATGATATTCTGACGGACGCGGGATGCGACGTGGATATCTGGCGCACCACCTACTTTCATCAGATGAGCTCTCATCAGGCGATTATTGACTGGGTCAGCGCGACGGGGTTACGGCCGTGGCTACAGGATCTCAACAAGAGCGAGCAGCAAAAGTTTCTGAAACGCTACCTCGAGCTGCTGGAAGAGCAGTATCCGCTCCAGGAGAACGGGCAGATACTGCTGGCTTTTCCGCGCCTGTTTATGGTTGCTCAGCGGGTTCCGTAAGCCGAATCAGGAACGCGCTTCCTTGAGCAAATGCTGAATTACAGCCTCCTGCTTGTCGTAGTTGCCTTCGCCAAACGAGGTGTAACGCAGTTGCCCTTTCGCATCGAAATAGTAATGTGCTGGCCAGTACTGATTACCGAACGCGCTCCAGATTTTGTAGTTATTATCCGTCACTACGCGGTACGGCAACTGCCATTCGTTGACCGCGTTTTTCACCGATGATAACGGCTTTTCCCAGGGGTATTCAGGGGTGTGGACGCCAATCACCACCAGACCTTGTGACTCATATTTCTTCGCCCAGTCTCGAACATGCGGAAGGGTATGCTGGCAGTTGATACAGTCCCAGGTCCAGAAATCGATAAGCACAACTTTCCCCCGCAAGGCCTTAGACGTGACAGGGTCACCGTTTACCCAGCCCGTACCGCCGCTTAATGTCGGTAGCTGGCTGCTCGGCATTGCGTCAGCGATCGGTCGCAGTTTCACCTGCGTGGAGGTTGGTTGCGCAAGGCTCAAGAGAGCGTTTTCCAGCTGGTCGGTAATACCGCTGGCGCCTTTCAGGACCGACGTCATTCCTGAGGCGTTGAAAGCCACGGCGGCTAACATCATCACCCCTGCGCCCTGACGCAGACGCTCCATCAATGCGGATTTGGCTCTCAGAGGGGTTATCAGCTTACGGCCCCCCGCGACAAGCAGCCCCAGCATCAACGCGCACCCACTGCCGTAAGCGGCTAACAGCGCTCCGGTTGCGATGGCCGAGTGGCCAGTAATGTTAATGCCGAAGATCGCCCCGAGAATCGGTCCTGCACAGGGGGACCACAGAAGTCCAACGGCCAGCCCTGCCAGAAAAGCCGAAAACATGCCGTGTCGCTGAACGCTGTGGGTGTTAAGAACGTTCCCCGCGCTGACCGCCGGGCTGGCAATGCGCTGAGCGAACTGCGGGAAGATCAGGGCCAGGGCGGCAATGCTCATTACCAGCAGCGCAATCCAGCGACCGATAACGGTGGCGTCAGCGATCCAGTCACTGGCAACCGTTACTACCATCGCCACAAACGTGAACATCACTATCATTCCCGCCAGAAGCGCCAGAATGTGTTTGCGCTGCCCCTGAAAGCCGGCGAACAGCAGAGGAATAACGGGAAGCGTGCACGGACTGAGCAGGCTAATCATGCCGCCTAAAAAAGCGATTATCAGAAACATAACGACCTCACGATACAGTTGCTGCGAAGATGCAGTGAGGTCATTTCACCCTGCGAATGTGTTCAGGCCGTGTGCAAAAAACTGAATTTTGTCTGCCTTCGTATCCGCACGGCGCGCAGATACACAGGCGTACAATTAAACGCGCGGAAGAGTCACGCTTACGGCCAGCCCGCCCTCTGCCCGGTTTGCAAGATGCAATTTCCCGTCAAGCTGGGCGGTGAGCTGCGCGGCAATGGCGAGGCCTAACCCGGTGCCGCCCGTTTCGCGGTTGCGCGACGTTTCAACCCGGTAGAACGGCTGTAACACCGCCCCCAGTTCTGCCTCCGGGATGCCGGGGCCGTTATCCATAATGCGGATCGCTACCTGCCTTTCATCTTCATCAATCTCTATTACCGCGCTATGGCCAAACTTGAGCGCATTATCCAGCAGATTGGTCATTACCCGGCGCAATGCCTGGGGGCGGGTGACGATCGGCAGACGTGTACTGCGTGCATGAAACTGCACGTTTTTACCAATGTCCTGATAATCACTGGCGATGCTGTTAACCCACGCGTTTAGCTCCAGCTTAAGCGTGGTCTCTTTCAGTGATTCTGATGACCGGGCATAGGCAATACCTTCTCGTACCAGGCGCGACATATTATCCAGGTCGCTCAACAACTTATCGTGGAGTTCGGGCTGATCCGCCATTTCGACCCGCAGCTTCATACGCGTGATGGGCGTCTGAAGATCGTGAGAAATGGACGCCAGAATCTGCGCGCGTTCACGCAGATAAGTTTGTATCCGCGACTGCATCTCATTAAAAGCCTGCGCCGCCTGTCGCACCTCAACCGGACCTTTTTCAGTCATAGGAGAATGGGCCGCAGGATCGAGGGAATCAACCGCGCGCGTGAATTGCAGGAAAGGCCGGACAACCTGGCGCACGGCAATCCAGGAGCAGAGCGCGACAAGTAACAACTGAAGAACCAGCACCACGGGTAACCAGCTGGCGACTGGCGGCATGCGCGGGATCAGATCGATAGTGAGCGGTGCGCCGTCGCGGAGCGTCAGATGGGCCTGAATGTGGGAAACAGGCCCCGGCACTGCCGTAAACTGGAGCGGATATTGAACTGAAAGCGTCTCTTTCAGGGTGCGAATCGCATCCCGCGAGCGCTTGTCCGTTGGCGCAGCGCCAGCCTCGCCGGGACCAAGGATATAACGATAATTATCGCGACCGAGCCGTTCCAGCCACTCTGGCCGCTCTTTGGCCGGAAGCCGGTCGAGAATGGCCACGCTGGTCGCCACGTCATTCTCAAGATTGCCCAGCATAACCGTGCGCGCGCTGTGCATTCGCTCAACCATGACCAGCGTCAGGCTGAGCGCGTTAGCCAGCAAGAGTCCAAGCAGCACAATGATCAGCAGCCGGGCCAGTAAGGTGCGGGGCCACAGCGTCATTCATTGGCCTCGACGATGGTCACCGGCATAGTAAAAACGTAGCCTTCGCTGCGAACGGTTTTAATGTAGGCTGGCGAGCGGGCATCTTCATTCAGGCGCTGTCGCACGCGGCTCACCAGGAGATCAATCGAACGCTCAAACAGCTCGGCATCACGTCCCTGCGTCAGGTTCAGCAGTTGATCGCGGGTCAGCACCCGTTGAGGATGATCGAGAAATACACGCAGAAGGCGATATTCCGCCCCGCTGAGCGCCACAACCATCCCCTCGTTATCAATCAGATGACGCGCCACGGTATCCAACTGCCATTCACCGAACACCACCAGGCGCCCTGCCTCGGTCACCTGAAGATTAGGCGGCATAGTACGAAAACGGCGCAGGATAGTTTTGATACGCGCCAGCAGTTCGCGGGCCACAAACGGTTTTACCACATAATCGTCGGCGCCCATCTCCAGGCCCAGGATCCGGTCCATGTCCTCGTTGCGCGCGGTGAGCATCAGGATCGGCAGATCCTTATGCCTGCTGCTGCGCAGCTGTCGACACACCGTCAGGCCATCATCACCGGGCATCATCACGTCCAGCACCACCAGGTCGATATGCTGTTTGTCGAGCACTACGCGCATCTCTTTCCCGTTCGCCGCGCCAGAGGCGTGGTAGCCGGATTTCACGAGGTAATCGACAATCAGTTCACGAATATCCCTGTCGTCATCGACGACAAGGATGTGATCAATATGCTCCACCGCAGGCTCCTGATTAAGAGGTAACGGATTGAAAATAGCACATATCAGAGCTTATCCGCGTCGACAACGGCTTTAACAAAGTTCTGCGGATCTTCCTGCGGCGGGTTGTGGCCAACTGTTGCGCCGAAAGTACGGTGCTCATATTTTCCGGTGAATTTCCCCGCATAGGCTGCGGGTGCAGGATGTGGTGCTCCGTTGTTACCGCCCTCGATGGTGATGGTCGGCACCGTAATGTTCGGTAGCGTAGCCAGTTTCTGTTCGTAGGCGTCATATTTCTGCTCACCCTTCTCCAGCCCCAGACGCCAGCGGTAATTACTGAGCGTGACGGCAACGTGGTCCGGGTTATCGAGGGATTTGGCGCTCGCATTGAAGGTGGCATCGCTGAATTTCCAGTCAGGCGAAGCCTGGGACCAGATCAACCGGGCAAAATCGTGTGTATTTTTAGCATAGCCTTCCGCCCCGCGCGGCGTGGCGAAATAGAACTGATACCACCACTGAACTTCTGCCTTCGGCGGTAAAGGCTGTTTGCCAATCGCCTGGCTGCTGATCAGGTAGCCACTTACCGAGACCAGCGATTTCACCCGTTCCGGCCAGAGCGCCGCAACGATATCCGCCGTACGTGCACCCCAGTCATAACCGGCAAACACCGCCTGTTTGATATCCAGGGCGTCCATCAGGTTGACGATGTCTTTCGCCATTGCCGAAGGCTGGCCGTTTCGCGGCGTTTTATCAGAAATAAAGCGCGTGGTGCCGTACCCGCGCAGGGACGGCACAATGACACGATACCCTTTCGCGGCCAGCGCGGGGGCCACTTCAGCGTAGCTGTGAATGTCGTACGGCCAGCCATGCAGCAGGATCACCGGTTGCCCCTCTTTCGGCCCGATATCGACATAACCGACGTTAAGATCGCCAGCGTTAATTTGTTTTACCTGGTTGAAGGCCGACGCGTAATCCTTGCCCATCGCTTCCGCCTGACAGGACATCACGGTGCCAAGCGAAACGGTCAGGGCGACTGCTGAGTATGCGAGTTTGTTAAACATGATGTTATCTCCGGGTGAGTTCAGTTGACGGAGATATAACACCATGCGTTTGTATAAAGGATGTGTGCGGATGCGGTTTTATTGCATACCTGTGTATGTATCACAGACGCAGATACAGTGTGATACAAACCCGGTTAAGGGGTGATTCGGTACCGGACGTAATCGTCGGCTTCACCATAGTGGTCATACAGCTTACGCGCCGGATTGTGCATGCGGGTTACCCAGTAGAGTTTTGACCACCCTTCCCGCTTACCCTCATCGATCAGGGCGTCGATAAGCGCTTTACCCGCCCCTGCGCCACGTTCGGCAGCGTCAACAAATAGATCTTCCAGATAGGGGTAAGTTTGGATATCGAAAATTATGTACGTTAAGGTTAATTTTTTGCCATCACGTCATTAGTATATTCACAAACAGACTCGCCATTATTGACTGTATGCTGGAGATTCAGCTCCGTTAAGTAGCCGTCTGCCAGATACAAAACCCGGTCTGCAGAGGCTATGGTTTCCGGGCGATGGGCTATCAGCAGAACAGGAAGCCCCAGTTGACGTAAGGTCTGGCTTATCCGGATTTCACTCTCAACATCAAGGTGGCTGGTCGCTTCATCCAGTAACAGGAATCCCGGTTTCTTGTACAACGCCCTTGCCAGCAGAATGCGTTGTTTTTGTCCTCCGGAAAGCCCTCCGCCGGTTTCACCAATCAGCGTCTGATACCCCATCGGCATTGCCATAACATCGCTGTCGATAAGTGCCAGTCTTGCGCACTGGATCATTCGTTCATAATTTCGGTCATCACTAAAAAAAATAATGTTATCTGCTACAGAACCTTTGAAAAGATGGTCATCCTGCAGTACGGTACCGATACGCTGACGAACCTGAAAATAATCCGGATGCGTATGCAATATGCCAAATGCCCTGATCCTGCCCTCATCAGGGATGTGGATCCCAAGGATAAGCTTCACCAGTGTCGTTTTCCCGCATCCGGATTTACCTGTAATGGCAACGACTTCTCCGGGATTGAGTGTCAGCGACACCCCGCCGATTATCGGATTTTCCCCTCCCTTGTGGCTGAAGATGATGTGCTCAAGTACTAGAGGAGCATGAGCATATTCATCCATCTCCCTGCGGGATACAGAAGGAATGTGCGAAGCGTTGTTATGCTCACGAAAAGGCTGTTGCTGAAGGCCTTCTGTCGGGGTCAGTACAATATCAGCCAGTCGTTCGTTGTAAACATCGAGCATACGCCAGGAAAAAAACTTATCAGTCAGGCTACTGATACTGGAAGAAAAACGCGTCTGATAGGATAAATAAGCAACCAGCATGCCGACGGTGAAGGTACCATTCAATACCTCCCCGGCGCCTTTCCACAAAATGATTGCTGATACCACGCTGCCGGTAAGAGTGTGAGCAATGTCATAGCACATCAGCAGACGGCTCTGACGCAACTGCGTATTTCTGCGGGCAACGTTGAGATTCAGCCAGGCGGCCTCACGATGTGCCGTCACACCGTTAATTCTCAGGCTGAGGATCCCGTTGAGTGTTTCAAGAAAATGCCCGGACTCCTTGGCACCTGCATCCCAGGCATCTTCTGCCGACTGTCGAAGGGACGGATACCACAGTGCCCTCAACACACCATAGAAAATGGCTGCAAGTACGGCGATCAATGTCATTTCAGGACTGTACAGCAGCATCATGCAAAGCGCAGTCACCACGAGCAACACATCCAGAATACCTTCCAGCACTTGCGTAGTCAGCGCCTGCTGGATGGTATCTACCGCCTCAAAACGAGCATTAATACTCCCCTTACTGCGTGCATCAAACCAGGCCAGAGGAAGATGGACCAGATGATGGAAAACCCGTGCTGTCCACTGCATGTTAAAATTGACGGACAGTGTAATACTCGCCCACTGGCGGGCCAGTGACAGCAGCATCTGGGTCAGTGACATCAGCAGAAGCGCAATAATAATGACGGTCAACAAACTCTGGTCGGCAGCCACCAGGACTTCATCAATCACCAGCTGGTTGAGAAGCGGGCTTCCCAGTGTCAGGATTTCGAGTGCCACGGCAAAAACGATAATTCGCGACATTGCCGACAACAGACCCGGTGTTTTACCTGTCAGTTGGCGCAGATGGATTTTTTTCCTTTCATCCCGAGCGGTAAAATCACTGGCTGGCATCAGCTCCAGCGCGACGCCGGTGAAATGTTTTCCAGCATCCTGTAGGGAGAGCGTTACTTTTCCCTTTTCCGGATCATGAATAACCAGCCTGCTTCCGCGAACTTTATGTAGCACAACAAAATGATTCATGTTCCAGTGGAGAATACACGGGAGAGAAAGGGATCTTAGGTCCTCAAGCTCCAGCCGAACTGCCCGGCTGGATAATCCGATACCGGCCGCACATTCAGTCAGTCTCTGCAGGGTCATCCCTTGTGAGCTGATACTGAAACGTTCGCGCAGTGTGGGTAAGTCTGTTTGCAGACCATGCCAGCAGGCCATCATGACCAGGCATGCCAGACCACATTCCGCTGACTCTGTCTGTCGGGTGAGAGGAAGCTGTTTTCTCCCGGTCCATTTGAGTGTATCCATCACAGCTTTCCTTTCAGGCTCCAGAGCGGCTCAGTCAGCCACTCCCACAAATTGCGGGTATCCAGGCTGACATCCCCCTCAAGAACCATGCCGGGGCGCAGGGCTTCCTGTTTCCCATAAGCCAGAATAAAAGTATTTTCAGGTTCAACGATGACGCGGTAATGACCTTCATTCTCCTTCCAGGTCACAGGAGATACGGAGAGTAAATCAGAAGATGTCAGCGTTGTATGGCTTATTTCACGGATAGTCCCGTACTGCACACCAAACTTCTGATAGGGGAAGGCAGAGAACCGCAGGGCAACACGCTGCCCCGCCTGAATAAAGCCAGCATTCTGACTGGTAGCATAGAGTTCTATCTGCAAACGGGCATTGTCGGGAATGAGGGTCATGACAGGTTCAGATGCCCTGACAGACTGTCCCTGTCTGACCAGCACGGCAGCAACGGTTCCGGATACCGGTGAAGTCAGCGTGAAATTTTCCTTACCTGCCAGTTCGTCCTGCTGTTGCCTGATCACCTGCAACTGCCTGTCCATTTCAGCCTTCCGGCTTTCACCCTGAACGATGAGATGGTCAAGGTCGTCTTTAGCAGCCTCCATCGCGGTGTGCAGTTGCAGAAGCCCCTGACGCTGATCCTCAACGTTTTGCTGTGACGTTGAAACGTCAATCTGCTTCTGCTGGTATTCGATATCTGATACGTAATGCGTATCAGCAAGTTTCTTATAGCGCTCCATAACAGACACGGCCAGCGCAGCCTGATGCACGGCAAGTGACAGACGCTTTTCTGCACTTTTAACCTGAGGTTTCAGGGAAACTATTCGCTGTTGTATGGCATGCTGCTGCTGACTGTTGTCACGCAATTCCAGGGTCTGTTGAGAAGTCAGCATTGTAAACTGAGTTTGTAGGGAAAGTCTTATAGCAGCGAGTGTACCTGCCCCCTGTTCGTTGAAATGTTCACCGCTGATATGATAAAGAGTCTCACCGGCAATAATGTGTTGACCTTCTGAGGCGGTCAATTTGGTTACGTAGCCAGCATATTGAGGAGTGATTTTTACCAGCCCGGATGAGGGCATAACGATTCCGGAAAGGTGAGCCTTACGTGTATAGCTACCATAAAGAATAAAGAGTATCAGGCACAGAAATATGAATAACGTTGTGAGTGCGCTTACTGATAAACCGAATGACGCAGGTAAGACAATCTCACCATAATCAGAATCTGTTTGATGATTTAAAGCCTCTTCCCTGAAGATATTCATATCCCAAATACCCTTCAAAAATTTAGCGACAAAACAAAAGCATTCATGCACGAATGAATTATAATAGGATAAAAAAACCCTCTGCTTCTTATTCTAACTATTAATAGCAATATTGACACCAAAAAAAGAATGGATTGATCTAAAATGTTATAATATTGTCCATGCATCAGACAAAAAGACAATGAAGTCAATATGCATGGGATAATATACTTTTTATTAAAAATTGAGTGGAAAACACCGAAGATACAGCCCCTGTATATAATCTCCTCATAATATGGGACTACGAAGGTGGCTATTATAAATGCTATAAAACTAATATGGGAAGGTCCATAATGATATAAATTATCCCTGTAAAGATAAACATTATACTGAACCAGCAAAATGACAAACAACACAACAATAGAAAATTTTATTGAAGTTAAATCTCTACTTGGGCGTAATTTAAAACCATCCAACTTCCTTAAGTAAAAAATATACAAGAAAAATGCAATTGAAAATTCCGCAATAAACAATAAGAAAAATGACACATCGAGAGTAAGATAGCGGAGGGTTATGGATGGCGATAACGTAATTATTATTGAGATAACAGACGCAATAAAAAGAACAATTACGTTTTTCTTACTATAAATGAATGGATAGACATGCCTAAAGATTATCATGTTCAACCTATTATTAATTCATATTTTATATAAGAATCAACAAATATGGTTATGATATCGTAATCATTTTTTGATATCATGCACTTTAACTTCAGTGAACATTTGTAATGATTCCATTCTGCAACACAACAATTTTTATCGGAGTGTACTTTATTTACTTTTAAACCTATTCATCAAGTTAACGCCCCATCGAGTTACTGCTATTAATACAATCAACGCAATAAGAAACCTTGATATAATCCCTGGCCGTGATACTTCGTCAAACTCAAGAACTTCAGCGTATTTCAAAAGGGTAAATGCGATAATGAAAAAAAAATAAGTAAATTAGGAAATTTAAAAATTGTTTCATGCTTAACCCGATACTTGTGATTACATTAACTTTATCAAAAATAATAGTTCATCATGACTACTTCGAATAATCATTAAATATCGAAACACCTAGAATAACATTCAGTTATAATGAGCTTTTAAATTATTATCACACACAACTCAAATTACTTACCAACGGCATTGTCCGGGGCCGTTGTAATTATTACTTTTATCTTTACTACCACGATCTGAAAAACTATCTTTTGTGCACTGGCCAGCTATAGCTCCACCAATTACCCCAGCGGTCATACCCACTGGCCCCCCAGGAGAGCAGGCGATTAGACCACCGATGATTCCTGCGCCGCATGAGTCAACGCCCTTGTAAATAGAGCCATTGTTTCCTTTTGAATTACCAGATTTAGAGCTGGTGTTACGACTACCGGCACCTTCATAATTACCGCTTCCATTGCCGCCACTTACTAATGCTATCTCATTAAGGCTTAATGCTCTTATATTCGACATAAATCATCTCCATTTAATTTAGTTTTGCATTTTGTGCTAAAAAAATATCTTACATTACTTAATGTAAAGAAAGTGTATTTATGTAAGCAAATGTAAATAAGCTATTGAACTTCGTAAACCGTAGCTCCATTTGGGAGCAGTTCAGCTCCTGCATGGGCAGGCCTATAACACGAAATCGACCTGGAGGTACGGTAATGTTCAGGCATCTTTTCTGACGTCCAGCGCGCAATCACTTCTGCGTCGTAACAGATTTTACAGCCATGGCGCATCGCTTCGTTACGGACGTGCCAGAGTGTTTCGGCTTCTTCGGGCCTGGCTTTTCTTGGCATTACATACTCCTTTATGGATAAATCTGAATAACAAAAGCACGACCAACTGGAATGTGATATTGATGAAATATCAGAACCCAAACAAATGATAACGCTCAAATATGGAGATCACCGGATGACGATACCCACGCTTACGACAGAACGCTTATTACTTAAACCCCTTGTTGCCGCCGATGCCGTCCAGATCCAGCAACGCTATCCGCGCTGGGAAATTGTCCGCTATATGGTGGCTTCAGTCCCCTGGCCCTACCCGGAAAACGGTGCAGAAAATTATGTTAACAACGTTGCACTGCCCGACATGGCCAAAGGGATTGCGTGGTTCTGGACGATTCGCCGTCGCGAAGCGCCTGACGAACTGATGGGGTTGATTTGCCTGTATGACGTGGAGGACAACAACAGGGGGTTCTGGCTCGCGCCGGAATTTCAGGGCCAGGGATATATGCGTGAGGCGAGTATCGCGGCAACGGATTACTGGTTCAATACGCTTAACAAAGCGGTGTTACGCGCGCCGAAAGCGGCGGCCAACAGCCGCTCCCGACGTATTTCAGACAGCAGCGGCATGCGACTCATCAGGACAGAGAAGAAAGCCTATGTCAGCGGCCTGCTGGATTCGGAGCTGTGGGAAATCACCCGCGACGAGTGGAATGCCCGTCAGGTCAGCTGATAATGCTTATCCGGCATTAGCCTTTCAGGGATGTTCTCTTCATCGTTCATCTGCAACAGATCGCGCTCCATCATGTTGCAGATGGCGTCCAGCGGCAGATCGTTATCTTCCGTCCCAAACGGATCTTCCAGCTCTTCCGCCAGCGTATCAAGCGAGATAAAAGTGTAGGAAATCAGCGCAGAGACAAAGGGCGTCATGTAATGCAGATCAACAACCAGCGCAAACGGCAGCATGATGCAGAACAAATACACCGTCCGGTGCAGGATCAGCGTATAGGCAAACGGGACTGGCGTATTGGCGATACGCTCACAGCCTGCCAGCACGATGGACATATCGTTCAGGCGGTTGTTGAGGCTGTGAAACAGGATGTCTGAAAGGTGCCCGCTGCGCCGCCGCACGGCCAGCCACTCCCCCATGATCAGCAGGATACGGTTCGCCGGCGAGTTGGCATCCATCACTTTGCGTAAATCGTCTGGAGCCAGATAGCGGGACAGCTGATCGGCATTGGTTTCTCGGCGCAGGGTCATACGTAGACAGTTAGCAAAGGCGATTTGCAGGCGTACAAACTCTCCAAGATGTTTATCATCCGGCAAGGTGTTTTTTACCTCGCGAAACAGCGAGCGCGCCGCTATCATCAACTGCCCCCAAAGCAGACGCGCCTCAACGTAGCGCGAATAACAGGCGTTATTGCGAAATCCCAGGAAGATGGCGATAGCCACGCCCAGAATGCTGAACGGCGCGACGGTAAAGCGGATACCCAGCGAGGTGTACCACGGCAGCATGACAATCACGGCGATGGAAAGCAGGAAGTTAAGCAGCAGTCGGGTATAAATTTTGGGAAGTACCGAACCATGCCAGACAAAAATCAGTTGCAGCCAGTGCTGTTGAGGACGAACAATCATAATCAGCTTCAGAAAAGTAAAGAGCGCGGCTATTAAACGTGATCCTCATCACGGTTGCAAGCATGTTAATAGTTCATTGCATTTTCTGACCTGTTAAGCCCTGACCGCACGGTGCTGCCTGTGCTTTTTTAAAAAAAGGACGTATAGTATGTTGTAACTAATAATGGTCTGTTAAAAACCCGGCAAACGCCGGGCATTATGATTAGCAGAGCGGTTTCACCGCCTCGCGCATGCCTTTGCTTAAAATTGCTTCCAGATCCTGCGCAACCTGGTCTACCAGTCCGTTCACCAGAGTGAGATCCTGTTCCCAGTGCTCGCTCACGCTTAACACCGACGATACCAGTTCACGGGTAGTGACTTGTTTGTCGTGATGTTGCGTCCACAGCTGCTGGTAACGTTCAAGCCAGTGCGCATCGTCCTGCACCGGATAGCGCTCACCGTTGCGCTCGGCACGGTAAAATGCAATCAGCGCCGCCAGGGCAAAGGTCAGACGTGCTGGCAGTTCACCGGTCGCCTTCTGCCCTGCCAGCAGTTGCGGCAGAATGCGGGTGCGGTACTTGGTCATCCCGTTCAGTGCAATCGACAGCAGCTGATGCTTAATATACGGATTACGGAAACGCCCCGTTACGGCACTGGCGAAGGAGTGCAGCTCATCGCGCGGCAGATCCAGGACCGGAATAATCTCTTCATAAATAGCCTTCTCTACGAACGCGCAAATCTCCCCGTCGTTCATGGCTTCCCCTACCGTATCCAGCCCGGCCTGAAAAGCGACCGGAACCAGCGCCGTGTGTGCGCCGTTGAGGATCGCCACCTTACGCTCTTTATAAGGCTTGATATCGTCAACAATCAGGACGTTGAGCGGGTATTTATCCAGGCGCAATTCAGCTGAAAGTGATTTTGGCCCCTGAATAACAAACAGGTAGAAATGTTCTGCCGTGTCGAGGAAGCTGTCGTGATAGCCCAGCCCGGCTTCCAGCTCTGCCACCTCATCACGCGGATAGCCGGTAACAATGCGGTCAACCAGCGTCGAGCAGAAGGTGTTAGCGTTATTCAGCCACGCAATGAATGCCGCTGGCAGCGCCCACTCCTGTGCATAGCGCAGCACCAGTTCACGCAGGGCATCGCCGTTATAGTCGATAAGCTCACAAGGAATGATGATCCAGCCTTTATCCGCAGCCCCGTTAAAGTGGGTAAAGCGTTCGAACAGCAGACGCGTCAGTTTGGCCGGATAGCTGACAGCTGGCGCATCGTCAAACTTATCGCCCGCGTGATAGCCGATCCCCGCCTCCGTGGTATTGGAGAAGACAAACCGCATCTCCGGGTTATGGGCGAGTTTCAGGAATTCATCGTACTGGCTATAGACGCTGATTTCACGATTCACGGAACGAATAAGACGCGCATCGCTTACCGCTTCCCCCTCCTCATTCAGACCACGAATAATCGTGGTATACAGACCATCCTGGGTGCTCAGCGACGGCGGAAAATCACTCTGGATCGGCCGTACAATCACCACACCTCCATTGAGATCGGTATGCTCGTTTAAGAGGTCGATTTGCCAGTCAACGAACGCGCGGAGGAAGTTACCTTCGCCAAACTGGATGATACGTTCAGGGTAGCGCGCACCGGGGAAATCACGACGGTTGAGTGTGTTCACAATGGAGGTCCTTTATGATTAGTCATACAGCCTGATAAGATTGGTGTGATAACTTATCAAAACTTCAGGACCAGAACCCCTGTCTGGATCAACTCAGGACGCGATGGTGAAAAATATCAAAGAAATTTATAGAACACCGAAGTCGCCGTCATGTCCCCGTTCGGCATCAGGGCGTAGCGTGGGATCTCCCCCGCCTTTTGCCAGCCCGCTCTCTGATAAAACGTCTCCGCGCCGCTGCCGGTCGAGGTATCAAGCACCAGCACCGTAAGCGCTTTTTCACGCGCAACCGCCTCCAGGGCTTCCATCAGCGCCATTGCCGCACCTTTACGGCGCGCCTTCTCATGTACCAGAAGTTTCGCGACATCTGCGCGGTGCGGCTGGTTTTCCGGCTGGTCGGTGATCAGCTGGACCGTGCCAACCAGCCCCTGCTCCGCGTCAAAACAGCCCAGGACGGTACGCTCGTCGCGCCCGACGCTGTCTGCGACGCCGAGCCAGAAGGTTTGGGCTTTCTCGGGAGAAAAAGGCAGCATAAAGCTGACGGAGGCGCCGCCGTTGACACAGTTGACGAGGATATCGCTCAGGGCATCAATGTGGCTGAGGATGTCCTGTCGGGAGAGAGGTTTAATCAGCATGGGAGAGTTCATTGCGCGTCCTTAGGTTGAATCTCTCCACTTTGCTATTAACATTTTTGTTACGCAATAAGCGATGACATAGGATTTCGTTATGTCATTTTTCGCCGTGATGTTGCCGCTTCATGGCGTACATTTGCGCATCCGCGTGTTTTAACCATGCCTGCATATCGTTGCGGTGATGATCGAACTCGCTCAGCCCCCAGGAGAACTGTAACGACCAGGGATGCAGCTGACGCGCGTTATACTTCTCCGTTTGTTCGACGAGATACTGCATGGCGATCCAGGCGCCAGGCTCATCGGTATCCGCAAACAGCACCGCGAACTCATCTCCCCCGAAACGCACCAGCATATCGGCCTCGCGGAATGAGGAGCGCATCAGGGCGGCCATCGCTTTCAGGGCCTTGTCGCCCTCCTGATGCCCGAAGCGATCGTTAATGGTTTTGAAATGGTCCAGATCCAGCCAGCCAAGCGTTAAAGGTTCTGCCCTACGCTGCGAAACCGACAGTGCAAACTGCGCAAACTGGTTAAACCCGCGTCGGTTAAACAGGCCCGTGAGTTCATCGGTCGTGGCGGCGCTAACGGCTGCAAATTCATCTTCTGCCAGCGCGCTGAGATCGGCCAGTACGGCGGAATCCGCAGCGGTAAACTCACGCGGTGCGTAATCAATGAGACACAACGATCCTACGCACGCCCCGTCACGTAAACGCAGCGGGAAACCGGCATAAAAGCGCACGCCCGGATCTCCCGCCACCTGCGGATTATCCGCAAAGCGTTCGTCCAGCAGCGTGTCAGCCACCACCAGCGGCGCGTCACCCAGGATCGTATGACCACAAAACGAGAGATCGCGAGGCTGGCTGGCGAGTGCCCGCCCGTCGGCAGATTTCACGATCGCAGCGTGGTCATCCACCAGCGTAATCATCGCCAGCGGCACCCTGAAAAAGCGTGTTGCCAGCCGCGTGAGACGATCAAACGCGGGATAATTGTCGATATCAAGCAGACCGGACTCGCGCAGCGCATTCATGCGCTCCGTTTCATTCACGGGAATTAGAGGTGCTTTCATGACGTCTCCTGACGCTGAGCATTAGTAAAAGCGTAGCTTAAACAGAGACATTGTCAGTTCAGGAGGCACGATTTACCTCAATGACCAGCCAATGATGGATCACGTTGACGATATACTGTTGCTGCTGCGCACTCAGCGGCACGCCCTGCGGGATAGCATGCCACTTAGCCAGACAGCCCCGGCAGCAGGTTGCCGTGGCATGCTGGGCGATAAAAACCGGATGGCCGCGCATCGGCGTCTGCTTACCGTCATTCACCGGGTGTGCAGGCGCCAGCCGCGCGGCGACAAAATCAGCGGCATGCTTATCGATAGTGTCCGCGCCCTTATCCCAGCAGTATTGCCGCTCTTTCATCCCTAAATGAAATCGTGAACGAAACGTGGAGCGAGCCAGGCGCGTGAACAGAGGATCTAACGTGGACATCAGTATACGGACCGTCCAAGGCGTTTGGTCAGCTGTTCCAGCGCCGCGACGCCCGCCAGTGAGTTGCCGGTCTCGTCCAGTTCCGGGCTCCAGACGGCAATCGCCATCTCGTGCGGAACAATGGCCACAACGCCGCCGCCAACGCCGGATTTAGCCGGCAGCCCCACGCGCCAGGCAAACTCCCCGGCGTTCTGATACATTCCGCTGGTTGCCATTAAGGCGTTGATCTGCCGGGCCTGCATCGGGGAGACAACGTCCTCGCCCAGATGCGGGGCATGGCCCTGATGCGCCAGAAACAGAAAAGTCTGCGCCAGTTCAACGCAGTTCATCTTCAGGGCGCAGTAATGAAAATAGTTTTGCAGAACCGTGGCGACATCATTATGAAAGTTGCCGAAGGACTTCATCAGCCAGGCGATGGCGGCGTTACGTGCAGAGTGTTCAAACTCAGAGCGCGCTACCACCGGATCGTAGGCGATGTCCTGCACGCCGGAAAGCTGCCGCACAATCTGGAGCATACGCTGGCGCGGCGCGCTCAGACGGCTTTGCAGCATATCGCACACCACCAGCGCCCCGGCGTTGATAAACGGGTTGCGCGGCTTACCCTGTTCGATTTCAAGCTGGAGAAGGGAGTTGAAGGGCTGACCGGAGGGATCTTTGCCCACCCGCTGCCAGATCTCCTGCTCGTCATACTGGCGCATGGCGGCAACGAGGCTAAGCACTTTTGAGATCGACTGAATTGAAAAGCGCTCCAGTGCATCTCCCGCCTGAAAACGCTGCCCGTCGACAGTACAAATGGCGATGCCGAGCTTATAACCGCTGATCGAGGCCAGCGCGGGAATGTAATCGGCAACCTTACCCTGCCCCAGTAACGGACGAACCTGCGCCAGAATCTCGTCCAGCATCTCATTATGGATGACCGCAGCCACACTTTGCTCCTTGCCCTCAGGCTAAAACGGGCTGCGAGTATAACAGAGGCTTATACGTCACGTCAGGCAGGGAGACGAAAACGCGAGACGGCCTGCAACAAAAGATCTGACTCCCGATGCAGGCGCTCAGAGGCATTCGACGCTTCGCTAACCAGCACATCTGTCTGACGCGATACCTGATTCAGCGCCTGAAGTTGGCGCGTCATCTGATGAATGCTTTCCCCCTGATTTAGAGTGGCCAGCGAAATATCATTCAGCAGGCTACTCAGATTGGCCACCAACCCGGTGACCTGCTGGAGATTTTCTTCCAGACGGTTTACCACCTGAGAACCTTCTTCAATGCCCTGTAGCGAGTGGTTAATTAGCGACTGGATGGTTTGCGTAGAGTGACTGCTTTTTCTGGCCAGCAGCCCCACTTCACGGGCGACCACCGCGAACCCGCGCCCCTGTTCTCCCGCATGGGCGGCTTCAATGGCAGCGTTGAGGGCCAGAATATTGGTCTGAAACGCCACGCTGTCGATCATGGCGACGATCCCACGCATCTCTGAGGATCGATCGACGATCGTCTGCATTGAGCCATTCACCGCTGTCATCATTTGCTCCCCGCCGACGGCAGCCTGTCGGGCTTCATCCGCGCGCGAGCGGGCGAGTTTTGCATAACCCGTGTTCCCCTCAACGTGGTTTTCGAGATCGGCGATATGCGCGGTCACCTCCTCCAGCTCTTTGGCCTGTCGCGTGGACTGCTGATAAAGCTTCTGGTTCCCCTGCGCAAGTGACCCGATATTTTCGACCATAGAGGTAGTGGCCTCGCTGACCTGAGTCACCAGTTGCTGGAGCCCGCGCTGCATGGCGGTAATACTGCCGCTGAGCTGGCTGATTTCACTGTTAAAACGCACAACGTCAGGGGGTATTCCCGACAAATCCCCTGCCGCAAGCTGGTTAATATGGACAATCAGACGGCGTAGCGGGGATATCACCCATTTCGCCATTGCAAACCAGACGGCAATGGCAATAGCCAGCAGCACCAGCGGCGCAAACAGGAACAGCCGTTGCAGGCCTGAGAGTTGTTCCATGAGCGACTGACGCCCCTGTATCGCCTGCTTCTCACTCCGTTGCTGATAACGTGCAAAGTTGTCATTAAAATCGGTCTGAAACGCCTGGGCGGGTACGGCGAAAAAGAGGTCGATGCTGTTGGTTTTCACCAGCCCTTCCGCCTGCTCGCTAATGGCACCGAAGAACAGCTGATAGCTATTAACAAGCCCCTCGTCCTGCGGAGGATTAAGCGCGAGCCAGGCTTGCCATGCCTGCTGAGACGCCGCCAGGGATTTTTGCGCCTCGTCCATCAGGCTATGCCAGCTCCCTTCCGAACCGGTCTCTTTATCCTGCATAAAGTACACCCCGGAGCGGTTGAGCAGATCGCTCGCCGCAAGCAGCGAAATACGCGCCTGATCCAGTCTGCTCTGTTGCTGCCAGGCCAGCTGATTGCGCTGTTCGTTACGCTGGGCTTGATTCAGGGAAGCGGTAAGCAGGAAGGAGGATGAAAGTTGCAGGGCGGAGAAAAGGCCGATAATACAAAAGATGCCGGTCAGCAGGCCAAACTGACGAGGAAAAAAGCGCTGCGCAAGACGACGAAAAATTTGCGTTAGGTTCATAATTTTCTTCTGTAACAATACGTTAGACGCGAGCGAGTCTACGAAACGAAAATGACAGAACCATTGCAAAATAATGACAGGAAACGTGAATTGCCGGGTAGCGGCCTTGCCCTACCCGGCATCAACATTACACGCGATCCTTCCAGACCGTCTGAACGTTACAGAACTCATGCAGACCGAAATGTGAAAGCTCTCGCCCGAAGCCGCTCTTCTTCACTCCGCCAAACGCAACGCGCGCATCGCTTGCGCTGTAGCCATTGATAAAGACTCCGCCGCACTCCAGCTCGCGAGAGAAGGTTTCAGCCAGCGCATCGTTCGCGGTAAAGACCGTCGCTGATAAGCCAAAGTCGCTGTCGTTAGCCAGCTGCAACGCGTGCGACGCATCATTGGCGACGGTAATCGCAGCCACCGGGCCAAACAGCTCCTGACGGAAGGCCGTCATCTGTGGGGTGACGTCGCCGAGTACGGTTGGCGCATAAAAGTTACCGGTCCCGGCAAGCTTCTCGCCGCCGAGCAGCAGGGTCGCCCCTTCCGCCAGCGTAGCCTGTACCTGCTGTTGCAGTTCATCGCGAAGATCAAATCGCGCCATCGGGCCAATATAGTTATCTTCCTCATCCGGTGCGCCCATTTTCAGCGCCTTGACCGCGTCAACAAAGCGTTGGGTAAAGGTGTCTGCCACGCCAGCTTCCACAATAAAGCGTTTCGCCGCCGCGCAAACTTGTCCGGTATTCTGATAACGTCCGGCCACGGCCGCGTTGACAGCCAGATCCAGATCGGCATCATTCAGAACGATAAACGGATCGGAGCCGCCCAGCTCCAGCACGCATTTCTTCAGCGCCGCGCCCGCCTGCGCGCCAATTGCCGCACCAGCCCTAACGCTGCCGGTTACGGTCACCGCCGCGATACGCCGATCGTTAATCGCCTGGCTGACGCCGTCATTTGTCGCGTTCACCCAGCCAAAGATCCCCTCCGGGAAACCGGCATCCGCGAACACCTTCCCGATCAGCTCCGCCGAGCCGAGCACATTTGGCGCATGTTTAAGCAGATAGCTGTTCCCTGCCAGCAGGATCGGCACCGCACCGCGCAGCACCTGCCAGAGCGGGAAGTTCCACGGCATCACCGCCAGAATAGGCCCCAGCGGACGGTACTCAATCACCGCATTGTCGACCTGGGTAGATTCCGGGCGCAGCATTGCCGGGCCGTATTCAGCGTACCAGTCGCAAAGGCTGGCGGACTTAGCCACCTCCGCACGCGCCTGCACAATGGGCTTGCCCATCTCCCGGGAGATAGTCTGCGCCATCTCTTCCGCACGGCTACGCAGCGCCGCACCCAGATCGCGAAGTTTTTGCGCCCGGTGCGCCACGCTTTCGCGTCGCCACTGACGAAAACCGGTATCCGCCTGCGCAATGGCACGCTCAACGTCACCGGACGTTGCCCACGGGTAAGCAGCCAGCGTTTCGCCGGTAGCCGGGTTGACAGAGTAGGCATGGGTAGCAGATGAATACGTCATGAAGTTCTCCATGTAATAACAGTTGATTGATTGTGGCCCACTCTGCTATTTCTTAAAAATGAATAATACTCACCACCTTGTTCACGAATCGAGAATGGTATGGACTTAACACAGCTTGAGATGTTTAACGCCGTCGCACTGACCGGCAGCATTACCCAGGCGGCGCAGAAGGTACACCGGGTGCCGTCAAACCTCACCACCCGCATCCGACAGCTTGAAGCGGATCTCGGCGTGGAGCTGTTTATTCGCGAGAATCAGCGCCTGCGGCTTTCCCCCGCCGGGCACAATTTTTTGCGCTACAGCAAACAGATCCTGGCGCTGGTCGACGAAGCGCGAATGGTCGTCGCCGGGGATGAACCGCAGGGATTATTCTCGCTCGGCGCGCTGGAAAGTACCGCCGCCGTACGCATTCCGGAAAGTCTGGCGCGGTTTAATCAGCGCTATCCGCGCATTCAGTTTGCGTTGTCCACCGGGCCTTCCGGTACGATGATTGACGGTGTGCTTGAGGGGACGCTCAGCGCCGCCTTTGTCGACGGGCCGCTCTCACACCCCGAACTGGAAGGAATGCCGGTTTACCGGGAAGAGATGATGCTGGTCACCCCTGCGGGCCATGCGGAAGTGTCAAAAGCCACGCAGGTGAGCGGTAGCGACGTGTATGCCTTTCGCGCCAACTGTTCCTACCGGCGTCATCTGGAGAGCTGGTTTCATGCTGACCGCGTAACGCCGGGAAGGATCCACGAGATGGAGTCCTACCACGGGATGCTCGCCTGCGTGATTGCCGGGGCAGGCATTGCGCTGATGCCCCGCTCCATGCTGGAGAGTATGCCGGGGCATCATCAGGTGGCGGCGTGGCCGCTGGCGGAAAACTGGCGCTGGCTCACCACCTGGCTGGTGTGGCGACGCGGGGCGATGACCCGCCAGCTTGAGGCGTTTATAGGGCTGCTAAACG
Source organism: Enterobacter cloacae complex sp. I1M (assembly GCF_014982425.1). Taxonomy (NCBI): domain Bacteria; kingdom Pseudomonadati; phylum Pseudomonadota; class Gammaproteobacteria; order Enterobacterales; family Enterobacteriaceae; genus Enterobacter; species Enterobacter cloacae complex sp. I1M. The sequence goes on from NZ_JADCLG010000041.1 coordinate 113,618, forward strand.
AACGTCAGCCACCAGTGTCTTCTCCATAAACAGGCTCAGCGGATCCTCGTTGTAGGGGGCAAACGCGGGGCGCCGTTCGTATCCACACTGTTGATACAGACGAATAGCGGCGTGTTGTTTGAACCCCGTCTCCAGCCGGACGGTGTGGCAGCAGCGGCTGAGGGCTTCATCTTCCAGCGCCGCCAGTAATTTATCACCCAGCCGTTGCCCGCGATGGGTTGGATCAATATAGACCCGTTTCATTTCCCCGGTCCCGTCCCCGTTCAAAACAACAGCGCCACACCCGACGGCGTTAAGCTGAGTGTCACGAATAATCATCAGGATCAGCGAGTCGTCCGGCAGTTCGGTTAAATCCAGCAGATGATTACTTTCCGCGGGATAGAGAACGCTTTGATAACGGTCCAGCGCCGTAATCAGGGCGAGAATATCTGGATGATGGGCGGATTCAGCGGTAATAGAATACATGGCAGGCTCCTTGTCGTTTTCGTTCAACATACCGCCCGCCCTGTATACCGGCGTCATAGTTTTTAATGATGACCGTAATCCTGGAGACGAAGGAAAATTTTCCCCTTCATATACAGCGTGGCCTGCCCGCCAATCAGCACGCGGTCGCCTTTCAGCTCGCAGCGCAGATCCCCGCCGCGCAAGGAGACCTGGCGGGCCGACATCTGCGTTTTTCCAAGCTTTTCGCTCCAGTACGGGATCAGCATGCTGTGCGCTGATCCCGTCACCGGATCCTCCGGTACCCCTTCCCCCGGGCAGAAGAAGCGGCTGACGAAATCATACTCATCCCCCGGCGCCGTAACGCAGACCATTTTCCCCAGCGGGAGCATGGCTGTGATATTAGGCGTCAGCGCCTCTACCTGCCGCTGGCTGTCGAGCACCACCATGTAATCGCGCCCTGCACGCACCTCTTTTGCCGCGTTAATGCCCAGCGCGCTGAATAGCACTGCGGGTGGAATATCGACAACCTCGGTTGACCACGCCGGGAAATTAAGCGTCAGCCAGTCGCCGCTGCGTTGTACCGTCAGTTCGCCGACAAAGCGCGTGGTGAAGGTGATTTCCGTGTGCGGATAATCCAGGTATTCGAAAATAACGTGAGAAGCCGCGAGGGTTGCGTGGCCGCAGAGGTTAATTTCATCCTGCGTGGTAAACCAGCGCAGTTCAAACCCGTTATCCGTTCGGACAAAGAACGCCGTCTCTGACTGATTATGCTGCTTCGCCATCTTCAGCAACGTCTCATCCGGCAGCCACGCTTCCAGCGGACACACCGCCGCCGCATTGCCGCCGAACGCCCTGTCGCTGAAGGCATCCACCAGATAAAAATCAATTTCCTGCATCGTTGGTTCCTCTTAAATTTATTCAGCGCAGAAATACTGTGCCCTTCAGATACAGCGCCGCCTGCCCGCCCATCCGCACGCGGTCGCCTTTCAGTTCGCAGCGTACGTCGCCACCACGGGCAGAAACCTGACGGGCAAACATCTGTGTTTTGCCAAGCTGTTCACTCCAGTAAGGGATCAGCATGGTGTGCGCGGAGCCGGTGACAGGATCTTCCGGCACGGCCACGCCCGGCGAGAAGAAACGACTGACAAAGTCGTATTCCCCCTCGTCCCGGGCGGTGACGGCCACTTTATGCTCCCCCGGCGTCATGGCGGAGAAATCCGGATTAATGGCTTCCACCTGCTCGCGGCTCTCCAGTACCAGCACCCAGGCGCGGCCTTTTCGCGCCTCGACGTAGTGGCTGATACCGAGTGCGGCGAGCATCTCCGGTGGCGGCGTCTGTGCCTGCGTCGGGCAGGCCGGGAAGTCCAGCGTCATCCAGTCACCTTCACGGCTGACGGTCAGGCGACCAGAAGCGGTGTCAAAATGAAGGCGTGAGTCCGGATAATCCAGTTCGTTAAACAGAACATACGCCGCGGCAAGCGTCGCGTGACCACACAGATTAACCTCGGTGAGCGTGGTGAACCAGCGCAGCTCAATCCCCCCTTTGGTGCACACAAAAAACGCGGTTTCCGACTGGTTATGCTGTTGTGCCATCCGCAGTAACGTCTCATCCGGCAGCCACGCGTCGAGCGGGCACACCGCCGCCGGGTTGCCGCCAAAGGAGGACTCGCTGAACGCATCTACCAGATAAAAATCAATCTCCTGCATCGTGTTACCGCCTGTTTTTGTTGTGTTGTTCTTTATCTTCAATGAAAACAACCGCGTTCGCTACCGCTGCATGAAGGTAAATTTTGTGATTCACATCACATAACGGTTGAGTTTTCGCCGTTTAAGGCTTTAAGATCGTCTCCTCATCTTTCAGGCAACGAATCCCAGATATCCCTATGACAACACACACGGTTTCCCGCAGGGTCGCGTGGCTACGCGTGGTCACGCTCGCCATCGCAGCGTTTATTTTCAACACCACGGAATTTGTTCCGGTTGGGCTGCTGTCCGACATTGCAGCCAGCTTCCATATGGAAACGGCACAGGTTGGCATTATGCTGACCATCTATGCATGGGTGGTAGCGCTGATGTCGCTGCCGTTTATGCTGCTGACCAGCCAGATGGAACGTCGTAAGCTGCTGATTGGGCTGTTTGTGGTGTTCATAGCCAGCCATGTGCTGTCATTTATGGCATGGAACTTTACGGTGCTGGTGATCAGCCGCGTCGGCATCGCGTTTGCCCATGCCGTTTTCTGGTCGATCACCGCATCGCTCGCCATTCGTCTCGCCCCGGCGGGGAAACGCGCCCAGGCGTTGAGCCTGATTGCCACCGGAACGGCGCTGGCGATGGTGTTAGGCCTGCCGATCGGGCGCATTGTGGGTCAATACTTCGGCTGGCGCACCACCTTCTTTGCCATCGGCATGGGGGCGCTGATCACCCTGGTGTGTCTGATCAAACTGCTGCCAAAACTGCCCAGCGAACACTCCGGCTCGCTGAAAAGTCTGCCGCTGCTGATGCGTCGACCAGCGCTGATGAGCATCTATCTGCTGACCGTGATTGTGGTGACCGCCCATTACACGGCCTACAGCTATATTGAGCCGTTTGTTCAGGTTGTGGCGGGCTTTAGCGCTAACTTCGCCACCGTTCTGCTGCTGATCCTGGGCGGCGCGGGGATTATCGGCAGTATCCTGTTCGGGAAGCTGGGCAATAAGCACGCGTCTGCGCTTGTAAGCAGTGCGATTGGCCTGCTGCTGGCGTGCCTGCTGTTACTGATGCCTGCGGCAGGCAGCGAGAGTCATCTGGCGATCCTCAGTCTGTTCTGGGGCGTGGCGATCATGATTATTGGTCTGGGAATGCAGGTCAAAGTGCTGGCCCTGGCCCCGGACGCCACGGACGTGGCAATGTCGCTGTTCTCGGGAATTTTTAATCTGGGAATTGGGGCCGGTGCGCTGGTGGGAAATCAGATCAGCCTGCATGTATCGATGTCGGCCATTGGCTATCTCGGGGCGATTCCCGCGCTGATTGCGCTGATCTGGTCGGTGCTTATCTTCCGTAAATGGCCGGTCGCGATGGAAGAACAGACCAGCCACGGTTGACGTTTGTTATGCCGGGTGGCGGCTTCGCCTTACCCGGCCTACGAAGCATTAATATCCGTGTTCTTCATCACCGCCAAGATAACGGAATCTTTCATCTGTCATTTTGGTCTGACAATCATAGATACCGATTCTCGTTGCCAGAGGAGTGGTTGCAGAAGACGCATCGCTTATTTTGCCGCATTTTTTAGCTTTTTCATTGATCCACATGTTCTGCTCCTTTTTCATCGAAGCTTTGACGGAATCAGGAAGATACTTCCATAGTTCGTTTAACTGGCGATCGCTCTCGGAATAATTATGTGCGGCAATATTTAATTTATTATTGAGTTCAGCCTTTTGAAGTTCATCTTTATTCATGGCGAGAGTAGCCATCGCCGCTATTGATTCAGAAATATAATCTTTATTATTGTATTCATATGAAACTGAAATATCTTTTCCGTTATCCGCCATCGCTAACGAGTAGGTAAACTTGTCCCATTGAACGTTATTGTTAAGCACCTTTCCACCATCGTTAATTATACGTCTCAGTCTGTCTGGGTAGGATGCAATGTAACCCATGATTTCAGAAGGCACCGTGAGCGTGACGGTCGCGCTACAGCGCCGCGCCTGCGCTTCGTCATCAGACGATTTTGTTGTGACATTCGCCATTACAATTGCGATTTCATTAGCTTTTGCAATGTAGTCCTTCAGCGGTTTACCGTAGAAATCTGAGGGGTTAGCGAGATAAGCTACCTGTAACTTACTGACTGCATCATCTCTTATTTTTGACTGAGCAGCAGAGATGGCATCATCGCGACCGCATTTGAAATCTGGCGTGGAATCGAACAACCCAGCATTGGCATTTAATGAAAAAAGCAGTGTGCTCACTGCGATAAATGAATATTTTTCTCGCATGTCTATAACCCGAAAAGAAATGAGTGCTGAACGTTACTTTAAGCGGTAATACACAGCAAGGCAGTGGATAATATTAATGCTGAAAAAATTCGATTTTCAGAATGCATTTATATTCATAAGAATTATATCCATTGCGAGTAGGCCGGGTAAGGCG
>NZ_JADCLG010000042.1:0-2970 GCF_014982425.1 Enterobacter cloacae complex sp. I1M
CAACTGAGCTAACGACCCGAAATGGTGGGCGATGACGGGCTCGAACCGCCGACCCCCTCCGTGTAAAGGAGATGCTCTACCAACTGAGCTAATCGCCCAATCTCAATTCTTATCTACACTGCGAGTCTACCGAAGTAGATGGTGGGTGATGACGGGCTCGAACCGCCGACCCCCTCCGTGTAAAGGAGATGCTCTACCAACTGAGCTAATCACCCCCGCTGTGTGGAGTCGCATTATAGGGAGAGTTGAAAATGAGTCAACGCATTTTCTAAAGTTTTTATTCGTTCGTCGTAAAATTAGTCAAAACGATCGCAAAACGGACTGTGGTGCATGATTTCTAAACAAAAACAGCAATCTCGAACCGGATAAAGTGATCGACATTGAGGAATCGGCCCACAGTGATAGAATATTGCCCATTGTTTTCTTCCCAGGATTTGCCGATTACCGGCATCTTTATAACGTAAGGCCATTTCATGAAAATCAAAACTCGCTTCGCGCCGAGCCCGACAGGCTATCTGCATGTCGGTGGTGCACGTACCGCTCTCTACTCCTGGCTTTTCGCACGCCACAACAAAGGTGAGTTTGTGCTGCGTATTGAAGACACCGACCTGGAGCGCTCAACGCCGGAAGCAATTGAAGCCATTATGGATGGGATGAACTGGCTGAATCTGGAGTGGGACGAAGGCCCATACTTCCAGACCAAACGTTTTGACCGCTATAACGCCGTAATTGACGAGATGCTGGTCGCAGGCACGGCCTATAAGTGCTACTGCTCAAGGGAGCGTCTGGATGCGCTGCGCGAAGAGCAAATGGCAAAAGGCGAAAAACCGCGTTATGACGGTCGTTGCCGTCATGACCACAGCGAGCATGCTGCTGATGAGCCTTGCGTAGTGCGTTTTGCTAACCCGCAGGATGGCTCTGTTATCTTTGATGACCAGATCCGTGGCCCGATCGAATTCAGCAACCAGGAGCTGGATGACCTCATCATTCGTCGTACTGACGGCTCGCCAACCTATAACTTCTGCGTGGTTGTGGACGACTGGGATATGGAAATCACTCACGTGATCCGTGGTGAAGACCATATCAATAACACCCCGCGTCAGATCAACATTCTGAAAGCGCTGAACGCGCCTGTACCGGTGTATGCGCACGTATCGATGATCAACGGTGACGACGGTAAAAAGCTGTCCAAACGTCATGGCGCGGTGAGCGTGATGCAGTACCGTGATGACGGCTATCTGCCGGAAGCGCTACTGAACTATCTGGTGCGTCTGGGCTGGGCTCATGGTGACCAGGAGATCTTCAGCCGCGAAGAGATGATCGAGCTTTTCTCTCTGAACTCGGTAAGCAAATCAGCCAGCGCGTTCAACACTGACAAACTGCTGTGGCTGAACCATCACTACATCAATACCATGCAGCCAGAGTATGTGGCGACTTATCTGCAATGGCACATTGAGCAGGCAAACATCGATACCCGTACGGGCCCTGAACTGGCGGATCTGGTGAAGCTGCTTGGCGAGCGTTGCAAAACGCTGAAAGAGATCGCCGAGAGCTGCCGCTACTTTTATGAAGAGTTTGACGCGTTCGACGCCGATGCGGCCAAGAAACACCTGCGTCCGGTTGCGCGTCAGCCGCTGGAAGTGGTGCGAGATAAACTCGAAGCCATTACCGAATGGACTGCAGAAAATGTTCACCACGCGATTCAGGCAACCGCTGATGAGCTGGAAATTGGCATGGGTAAAGTCGGTATGCCGCTGCGCGTTGCGGTGACGGGGGCAGGCCAGTCTCCGGCGCTGGACGTGACCGTTCATGCCATTGGCAAATCACGTAGCGTTGCGCGTATCAACAAGGCGCTGGGCTTTATTGCTGAGCGCGAAAGCCAGCAGTAATGCTCGTGAAATACAAATAACGGCAGGGTAACCTGCCGTTTTTTATGTCTGTTATTCAGCAATACCAAGACGCGTGAGAAAACCCTGCAAACCTTCGCGAGCGAGCAGCTTGTGCAAACGTTCCTGTTCGACAGTTGTCATGTTTTCCAGCGAGTCGATAATTTGTGGAAGCAGGCTGGATGAGGTCGCCACGCCATAGAGTGAAGGGCTTTCTGCCACATGGTAAACAGCCCGACTGTTACGAATGGCGGGAAGGCTAATGATGTGCTCCTTAACGTGCGCATCAATACATATCACCCTCGCTCTTCCGCCTTTTACACCGTTGATACCCTCCGTTTTCCATCCTTTCTGTCGTATCCAGCGATTAACGGTTTGTCGGGCGACGCCCAGACTGTCCGCCAGCTCTTCCGTGGTCATTTTGCTGCGTAATCTTTTCATATTAGCGTTGGTCGCGAATCCCTAAGCGTTGTAACAATCCGGTAATCCCTTCCCGCAGTAACAGAGTTGTCATCTGCTTTTGCTCATCCGGCGTCATTTCATTCGCCAGCGTCAGGAGCAGGGCGTGAAGCGAGCCTTCGTGGTACGCCTTTTCTGGCATTTCCGGCGACTCTGTTACCCTGCGTGCGCTGCGAATAAAGTCGCGCACTTTTTCATTGACGTGTACCAGACGCGCCTTGCCGCCCTGAACGCCTGGTTTTGGCGATGTAATCCAACCCTCTTTGCGTACCCATTTATTGATGGTCTGTCGGCTATAGCCAGTCAGCAGGGCTAACTCTTCTGGCGTCATTCGTTCCTTGATCATACAATTTCCTGAATATCTGTGGGGTTAATTAGTGGTTCATTTTATAGCACCGTTTTACGTGAAAACGTGACAAGCTTAACTCCTGGCTGCGAGCAGACTCGCAAAGTGATTCATTTGCATGATTTTTCGGCGGTTGAAAGGCTGAGGTTGAATTTGCCGTTGACACTGTGCGGCGGAATTCATATTATGCCGCCCGTCAACATGACAGCTTTACGATGGGGCTATAGCTCAGCTGGGAGAGCGCCTGCATGGCATGCAGGAGGTCAGCGGTTCGATCCC
>NZ_JADCLG010000042.1:3021-114679 GCF_014982425.1 Enterobacter cloacae complex sp. I1M
TCCCGCTTAGCTCCACCAAACTCTGAACCCAACAGAGTACGGTAGGTAAAGTAACATGTGGGGCTATAGCTCAGCTGGGAGAGCGCCTGCCTTGCACGCAGGAGGTCTGCGGTTCGATCCCGCATAGCTCCACCAAAATTTAAACCCTCGTCGTCAGACGGGGGTTTTTTATATCTTGTAAAATATTTAGACTGTTTTTGTTGCAATTAACGTCATTTTCTATACCTCACCTCAATCCAAATCAATAAATAAGTCCATAAATAGACCTAAACTTGATTCGTCCAATTAATAAACCTATTATCGATCCGGTCAATAAGACGATGGTTAAATAGATTACCCGGATTAATGAATAGAAAAATTTACAATAATGTAAAAATATTTATGATTGCCCTGGCGCTAAGCCTGATTGCGATCCCCTTTTCCCGTTATATCTCTCCGCGCGCTATCGTTAACGAAAATGATGTTTATTTAGCGTGGCTGCCCTTAAGCGCCATGCTCGCCATCGTGTTGTTATTTGGACGACGGGCAATCATTCCTTTGTTGCTAAGTTTTAGTGTTACTAATGCTTATTACTTTGATTTAGCCCCGCTACAATCTATCGTTTTATTATGTTGTCAGACGTTTTCCGTCTTCGCCGCCTGTGGCGTTATCCGTTTGATGCTGGGCAAGCGCTGGCGCCACAGCATGCCGAATAAGTACATTGGTATACGTATTTTATGGCTCGGATTTATGGTGCCTGTGGGCATCAAATTATCGATGTATCTGGCGGGGTATTTATTTGATTTCCCGGTAACAATCTCCTCCTATTTCGGCGAAGGCTCTGCAATTTATAACGTTATCGATATTCAGAGTCTGATTTGCGCCGCCCTGATTTTCACCATGATGTTCTATTATCCATTAAGAATGATTATTAATCCTCGCTATGCCCGAACATTCTGGCGGCGAAGCGTGAAGCCCCTCTTTTGCAACAAAAAAGCGTTATTTATCGTTGTGTGGCTGATGCTGTTGGTCTCAATGATCGCTATTTTATGCGCGCCTTTTGAGTCGCAGTTTATTGCGGGTTATTTGATGCCGACCGTTTTCATTCTTTTTACCCTGGGTATTGGTCGTTTGAGCTATGCGCTCATCTCTTTATTCTGGGCAGCCTCAGCGCTCATGTTGTTGACCTATAATTATAATTTTCTCAATGGCGTTGAATCGGGCCACTCGCTCTCCTTTATTCTGTCGGTACTCATCTCTTTCGCTATCTGCCTGCTTTACATGTCGCAGATCTATCAGAAAAGTGAATGGCTGAAACAGGGGTGGCAGGAGAGGGCGCTTACCGATCCGCTCACCGGTCTGCCTAACATTCGTGCGCTGGAAGTTTTTCTACAGCATCATCCTGAGGCCAAAGTCTGCTGCTTGCGTCTGGATAATCTGGAATTCCTGAGCCGTCACTACGGCATCCTCATGCGCGTGCACTGTAAAAAGATGATCACCGCGTCGCTGCAGCCGTTATTGCAAAAAGACGAGAAGCTCTTCCAGTTACCAGGCAGTGAACTGATGTTGGTCTTGCTGGGACCGGGCACGGCTGAACGTCTGCAATTTATGGTTGACCATCTGAACAGCCGTAAAATTATCTGGAACAAGACTGAGCTCGACATTGAGTTTGGTGCCTCCTGGGGGGAAGTGCCAAATGGAGAAAGCGTGCATCACACGCTGGGTCAGTTGAGCTGGCTGTCCGAGCAGTCCTGTTCCGGGCATAACGTCCTTGCGTTAACCAACAGTCTGGATGATGTTTCTGGTCATACGACTGACAGGGTGCTAATGCTGGCCCGTATAAAACGCGCCCTTGATATCGGTGGTCTCCATCTTTACGCGCAGCCAATTCACAACGCGCGGGGAGAAGGGTACTTTGAAATCCTTTCGCGTCTTGAAAGTGATGGTGAGATCATCACCCCTGACCGCTTTATTCCGCTGATTGCTCAGTTCAACCTGAGCCACCGATTCGACCTGAACGTGGTGGAAAAATTGCTGATGTGGATGCGCAGTCATCCATCCGGACGGGCCGGAACGCGGTTCTCCGTTAATCTGATGCCGCTGACGCTGATGCAGAACGAGATTGCAACTGAGATCATCGCGCTTTTTGAACGCTACGCCGTTGCACCGCAAGATATCGTCATTGAGATCACCGAGGAACAGGCTTTCTCTGACTCGGGAAGCAGCATCAACAATATCCAGCAGCTGCGGGATTATGGCTTCCGCATTGCTATCGATGACTTTGGTACCGGCTATGCCAACTTTGAGCGCCTGAAGCGACTGGAGGCCGATATCATTAAGATCGATGGCTGCTTCGTGAAAGATATCTGCACCGACAGCATGGATGCGATGATCGTGCAGTCCATTTGCAACATGGCAAAAACGAAATCGCTTTGTGTGGTGGCTGAATATGTGGAATCGGCTGAACAACGCGAGATGTTGCTGCGATACGGCGTTGATTATTTGCAGGGCTATTTGATTGGTAAACCACTGCCCCTGACGGCGCTGGAGACATAAAAAAACCGGGAGCGATGGCTCCCGGTTTTCATTGAGCGATATGGATTACAGCACCAATGCTGCGATAGAGGCAGACAGGACGCTCACCAGCGTTGAACCGTAAACCAGCTTCAGGCCAAAGCGAGAAACGACGTTACCTTGCTCTTCGTTCAGGCCTTTAATCGCACCAGCGATAATACCGATGGAAGAGAAGTTCGCGAAGGAGACCAGGAAGACGGACAGGATCCCTTCCGCACGCGGGGAGAGCGTGCTGGCAATCTTCTGAAGATCCATCATCGCCACGAATTCATTGGATACCAGTTTCGTTGCCATGATACTGCCCACCTGCAACGCTTCGTGAGCGGGCACACCCATTACCCAGGCGACCGGGTAGAAGATATAGCCCAGAATACCCTGGAACGAAATACCAAGTACGGCCGCAAACAGGGCGTTCAGCGCAGCGATCAGTGCGATAAAGCCAATCAGCATCGCGGCAACGATAATCGCAACCTTGAAACCCGCCAGAATGTATTCACCCAGCATTTCGAAGAAGCTCTGTCCCTCGTGCAGGTTTGACATCTGAATGTTCTCTTCGCTGGCATCCACGCGGTACGGGTTAATCAGCGAAAGAACAATAAAGGTGCTGAACATATTCAGAACCAGCGCTGCAACCACGTATTTAGGTTCCAGCATAGTCATATACGCGCCCACGATAGACATGGAAACGGTAGACATTGCTGTCGCCGCCATGGTGTACATGCGGTTACGGGACATCTTGCCGAGGATATCTTTATACGCAATGAAGTTCTCAGACTGACCCAGGATCAGCGAGCTGACTGCGTTAAAGGATTCCAGCTTGCCCATGCCATTAACTTTCGATAACAGGAAGCCGATTGCACGGATAACCACCGGCAGAACACGAATGTGCTGGAGGATCCCGATCAGGGCAGAGATGAAGACGATAGGGCAGAGCACTTTCAGGAAGAAGAAGGCCAAACCCTGATCGTTCATGTTGCCAAAGACAAAGTTAGTCCCGTCGTTGGCAAATCCGAGCAGTTTTTCGAACATTTCGGAGAAGCCTTTCACGAAGCCGAGGCCTACGTTGGAGTTCAGGAAGAACCACGCAAGTAAAACTTCAATGACCAGCAGCTGGACAACATAGCGAATACGAATATTTTTGCGGTCAGTGCTGACCAGCAATGCGAGTGCAGTAACGACAACGAGTGCCAGGACAAAATGAAGGACGCGGTCCATATTTGCTCCAAATATGAGGCAGGTTTAATTTCCGTGCACATTCTATGTAACAAGCACAAAGAAAACGAGATCAAGCCCACACTATAGTTACATCCTGTGACGAGTCTCAAAAATAGTGATCAACAATACATTTTTGTTATGTTAGGTAAATGAGTGAAAAGTTAAGTTTGTGTGCTACGCTTCACAAATGTCTGCGCATTTTCACATTCTGTGACCTTGCTCCACCTGCCTGTCTATTGTCCCTGGCTATCAGAGTAATCATGTTAACCATTACAAATGAACTTGATAATCATTCTCATTTTGATAGCATAAAACATAGCACAGGCTATATTTCCAGAGGCAGAAATGACGAATAGTCGCGTAGAGAGTAGCAGCGGCAGGGCGGCACGCAAGCTGCGGTTCGCATTAATGGGACCTGCATTCATTGCCGCGATTGGCTACATCGATCCGGGTAATTTTGCGACCAATATTCAGGCCGGGGCCAGTTTCGGCTATAAGCTGCTGTGGGTTGTGGTGTGGGCCAACCTGATGGCGATGCTGATTCAGATGCTTTCCGCGAAGCTGGGTATTGCCACCGGGAAAAACCTGGCGGAGCAAATCCGCGATCACTATCCGCGTCCGGCGGTATGGTTTTACTGGGTCCAGGCGGAAATTATCGCCATGGCCACCGATCTCGCCGAGTTTATCGGGGCGGCGATCGGCTTTAAGCTTATTCTGGGCGTCTCCCTGCTACAGGGCGCCGTGCTGACCGGTATCGCCACGTTCCTTATTTTGATGCTCCAGAGGCGGGGACAAAAACCGCTGGAGAAAGTCATCGGCGGCCTGCTGCTGTTCGTCGCTGCCGCCTATATTGTTGAGCTGATTTTCTCCCAGCCGAATCTGGTGCAGTTGACGAAAGGGATGGTGATCCCGTCGTTACCCACCTCTGAAGCCGTATTTCTGGCCGCCGGGGTGCTGGGGGCGACCATTATGCCGCACGTAATTTATCTGCACTCTTCTTTAACCCAAAATCTGCACGGCGGGACGAGTAAAGAGCGCTACTCCGCCTCGAAATGGGATGTGGCAATTGCGATGACCATTGCCGGATTTGTGAATCTGGCGATGATGGCGACTGCCGCCGCCGCGTTTCACTTTAACGGGCATACCGGGGTTGCCGATCTCGACCAGGCGTACCTGACGCTGGAGCCGTTGCTGAGCCATGCCGCTGCCACTATTTTTGGTTTAAGCCTGGTTGCTGCGGGACTTTCCTCTACGGTTGTGGGGACACTGGCCGGGCAGGTGGTGATGCAGGGGTTCGTACGTTTCCATATTCCACTGTGGGTTCGCCGTTCGGTAACGATGCTGCCTTCCTTTATTGTAATTCTGATGGGGCTGGATCCGACCCGCATTCTGGTGATGAGTCAGGTGCTGCTGAGTTTCGGTATTGCGCTGGCGCTGGTGCCGCTACTGATATTCACCAGCAACAAATCGCTGATGGGCGATCTGGTGAATTCGACGTGGGTGAAACGCGCCGGGTGGGCCATTGTGGTCGTGGTGGTGGCGTTAAACATGTGGTTGCTGATAGGCACAGCCGCAGGCCTGTAAAAGAAAAAGGAGCCGTGAGGCTCCTTTTAGCTGTTAATGGTGATGGCCGTGACCATGGCCTCTGCCTTTTCCGTGACCCCTGCCGCCACGGCGGTCGTCACGATCGTTCCAGCCTTCGCGGTAGCCGCGCTCGTAGGCCTTACGCTTATCCCAGCCACGGTGATAGCCGTTATCGTGTTTCCACCAGCGGTTTTTACGCCACTCATAATGTCGGTGCCAGTAGTCACGGTCGCGCCAGTAGCCACCGTCCCAGTATCTGCCGTAGTCATCACGATCGCCAATTTGTAATTTAATCGATGGCAACAGGGTGATTTCGCCCGCATTGGCGACCAGCGGGGCCGAAGCCAGTAGTACCGCTGCAAGAATCAGTGACCTGAACATACTCTTTCTCCTTCACGATCGGGGCCGCTGTGCGACCTGTTAACGCAATTTTACGAGTTGGTAAACATTCGTTTCATCGCCTCAACTCCTAAATCATGAACGAGAGCACTTTTTGCTAAAAGTGTTTTTAATCTGAACTGGACAGGATCGCTTCTATCGTCTTCAGCTCTTCTGCGGAGAAATGACGATTTTCAAGCATGCCTGCAGCATCATCAATTTGTCCGGTTTTGCTTGCGCCGATGAGCACGGATGTCACCGCATCGTGGCGCAGGATCCAGGCCAGTGCCATTTGCGAAAGCTTTTGCCCCCGTTTTTCCGCCAGCGCATTCAGCTTGCGTACCTTTTCCAGCTTTTTGTCGGTGACCTGTTCCGGATTAAGGAACTTACTGCCGCTTGCTGCGCGAGAATCTGCCGGGATGCCGTTCAGATAGCGATCGGTCAACTGTCCGCCCGCCAGGGGAGAGAAGGGGATACATCCCACCCCATTTTGCTGCAACACGTCCAGCAACCCCTCTTCAGGCGCACGTTCAAACATGGAGTACTTCGGCTGGTGGATTAGACAGGGCGTGCCCAGATCCTCCAGTATTTCAATCGCCTTCAGCGCCAGTTCCGCCGGGTAGTTGGACAGGCCGATGTACAGTGCTTTGCCCTGGCGCACCACATGGTCAAGCGCTTTCATCGTTTCACGCAGCGGCGTTTGTGGATCGGGGCGGTGATGATAGAAGATATCAACGTACTCCAGCCCCATACGCCTGAGGCTCTGGTCCAGGCTGGAAATCAGATATTTACGCGAGCCCCAGTCGCCGTAAGGCCCGTCCCACATGGTGTAGCCCGCTTTGGTGGAGATGATTAGCTCATCGCGCCAGGGCAGGAAATCCTCCTGCAGGATGCGCCCGAAGTTGCGTTCGGCTGAACCAGGAGGTGGGCCGTAATTATTAGCAAGGTCAAAATGTGTAATACCCAAATCGAAGGCGCGCTGTAAAAGTTGACGGCTGTTTTCGAGCAGCGTCGCGTCGCCAAAATTATGCCAAAGCCCCAGCGAGATGGCGGGAAGCTTGAGGCCGCTTTGTCCACAGCGGCGATATTGCATTGTCTGGTAACGATTTTTGTCAGGTTGATAACCCATGAGCGAGACCTCTGGCGCTGGAAAGAAAAATCAGTGTATGCGTTTACACTAACCTGAAGAAAATGAGCATAGCTCAGCTTTTTTCGTAAAGCATTCTTTCCAGCTCCTGATTGTCGCCAATTCTGGACACCCTTCACGCTTATTTAATACTCAGAGTGAGGTCAACGTCAGAAGGACACCTATAATATGCGTACCCCCTATTGCGTCGCCGATTACCTGCTGGACCGACTAACAGATTGCGGTGCCGATCATCTGTTTGGCGTGCCGGGCGACTATAACCTGCAGTTTCTCGACCATGTGATAGACAGCCCGGACATCTGCTGGGTGGGCTGTGCCAACGAGCTGAACGCGTCTTACGCCGCAGACGGCTATGCCCGCTGTAAGGGATTTGCCGCACTCCTGACGACTTTCGGCGTTGGGGAGTTAAGCGCCATGAACGGTGTGGCGGGCAGCTTTGCCGAACATGTCCCCGTGCTCCATATTGTGGGGGCTCCGGGTATGGCGGCGCAGCAGCGAGGAGAGTTACTGCACCACACCTTAGGCGACGGCGAGTTCCGCCATTTCTACCACATGAGCGAACCCATCACCGTTGCACAGGCGGTGCTTACCGAACAAAACGCCTGCTATGAAATTGACAGAGTCCTGACCACCATGCTGCGGGAGCGCCGTCCGGGCTACCTGATGCTGCCCGCCGATGTGGCGAAAAAAGCCGCTACGCCCCCTGTAAGCGCTCTCACTCTTAACTCCGCACCGGCCGATTCAGCCTGCATGCAAGCGTTCCGTGAGGCTGCCGAAAAGCGTTTGTCAACGAGCAAACGCACCGCGCTGTTAGCGGACTTCCTGGTGCTGCGCCACGGTTTGCGCGCGGCCCTTCAGACGTGGGTGAAAGAGGTGCCGATGGCACACGCCACCATGCTGATGGGCAAGGGCATTTTTGACGAACGACAGAGCGGTTTTTATGGCACCTACAGCGGATCGGCGAGCGCCGCGGCGGTCAAAGAGGCAATCGAGGGGGCTGATACGGTGCTGTGCATTGGCACGCGCTTTACCGATACGCTCACAGCCGGGTTTACCCACCAGCTGACGCCAGATCAGACGATAGAGGTTCAGCCCCACGCGTCCCGCGTCGGCGACGTCTGGTTTACGGGTATCTCGATGAGGGAGGCCATTGAAACGCTGACAGCGCTGTGCAAAACGCATGTACGTGATACGCGAGCGCCATCGGATCACAGCAGCTCTTCTTTCCCCACTATCGAAGGGGCGCTGACTCAGGAGAGCTTCTGGCGAACCCTGCAAACGTTTATTCGCCCCGGAGACATTATTCTGGCTGACCAGGGGACGTCTGCTTTCGGCGCTATCGATTTGCGTTTACCGGCAGACGTGAACTTTATCGTCCAGCCGCTTTGGGGATCGATCGGCTACACGCTCGCGGCGGCGTTTGGCGCGCAAACAGCGTGTCCGAACCGACGCGTGATTGTCCTGACGGGTGACGGTGCCGCGCAGTTGACCATTCAGGAGCTGGGATCGATGCTGCGCGACAAGCAGCGCCCGATTATTCTGGTGCTTAACAACGAGGGATACACGGTTGAGAGAGCCATCCACGGGCCGGAGCAGCGCTATAACGATATTGCCCTCTGGAACTGGACGCAGATCCCGCAGGCGCTGAGCCTGGCGCCAGAGGCAGAATGCTGGCGCGTCAGCGAAGCGGAAACACTGGCGGAGGTGCTGGATAAAGTAGCACACCACGAGCGACTATCGCTGATCGAGGTGATGCTGCCGAAAGCCGATATTCCGCCGCTGCTGAGCGCGCTGACCAAAGCGCTGGAGGCGCGCAATAACGCCTGATTACCTGTCGTTTCGCCATGCCATCAACATCGGTTTGCCCGCCAGCAGGAGCCAGGCGGGCAACATCACGATACAAAGGAGCGGCAGAAGCGTGGTATCCGGCACCACAACGGCCGCCATAAACAGACTCAGCCATGCATCGCGCGTTACCACCAGT
This sequence comes from Enterobacter cloacae complex sp. I1M, assembly GCF_014982425.1. Lineage (NCBI taxonomy): Bacteria > Pseudomonadati > Pseudomonadota > Gammaproteobacteria > Enterobacterales > Enterobacteriaceae > Enterobacter > Enterobacter cloacae complex sp. I1M. The sequence goes on from NZ_JADCLG010000042.1 coordinate 11,883, forward strand.
ACCAGCCCCAGAATGGAGCAGGAGACGGTAATCGCCGCAGGGACAGCGTCGACGTGCTCATGCAGCATCAGCCCCAGCGCGACGCCAACAAATACCGCCGGGAAGATCCGTCCTCCCCGGAAACCACAGGCTGCAGCGATCACCAGCGCCGCCAGTTTTACCAGCGCGAACAGCAGATAATCGGAGACGCTAAAGACCTGGCTGAAGGCCAGTTGCTGCATCTCGTCCAGACCCTTAAACAGCGTAACCGTCCCGCCGATAGCGCCTAAAACGCCCAGAATAAAACCGCCCATACCCAGAATCAGCACCGGATGCTTCAGCCTGTGCATCAGACGATGCAGGCGCGGAAGACACCACACTGCGATCATTCCCAGCGCAATGGCTATCGCGACGACGACGGCACCGCTGACAATATCGGTGAGTTGCATCTGGCCATAGTGGGGGATGGGGAGTGAAAAATGAGGATGGAAAAACAGGCTGGTCGTGAGGGCCCCTGCTGCGGCGGCCATCAATGGCGCAAAGAGTTTATCCCACAGCGGCACATCATTGTCGCTGCTGAGCGTTTGCGAAAAGATGAGCGCAGCCGCTATTGGGGTACCAAACAGTGCCCCGATGGTACCGGCGGAAGCCAGAATCGTCCAGTCCAGCGCGCCAACGCGCGGGAAAAGACGCGCTCCCAGAAAGACCGCCAGCGCGATATTAACCGCCATAATGGGATGTTCAGGCCCGAGGCTTACGCCGCCCGCAAGACCGATAATCAGCGCGATAACAAGCCCCGGCAGAGCAGAGGGAGATACTGGCGCACCAATCAAGGGTTCCAGTGCCGGGTCCGGCCCGGCATGGCCCGGGCTATAGCGGATCACCAGACCTACGGCAATTCCGGTCAGGGTCAGCATCATCATGATCCACCCTGGCGAGTCAGTGCTGATGCCAAGTTTAACCGGCAGCGCGGTCCATAAAATCGTTTGCAGCACTGCCGCTACTTTCATGACGACGATGAGCACCAGGCTCGACGCTACGCCAATAATTAGCGCCGGGACAGCCAATAACAGCATGGTTCTGGCTCGCGGATGGAGCATGATGATTTCCTTGTACAAAACGGCTTAACGTTACTTTGCACAATCAGCATTGTGGCAATAGTGCAAAAGGTGCTGAAACGGTAAAGTTATTATGTGACGAAGATCGATAATCCATGGGCAGTCACCTTCTGGTCGTTGTTGTTATCACGCCTTGAATTTACAGTGTCCCAAAGATTTATTCTGACTTTAGCGGAGCAGTAGAAGAATGACAAAGTATGCTTTGGTAGGTGATGTAGGCGGCACCAACGCGCGCCTTGCCCTGTGCGATGTAAACAGCGGTGAAATTTCTCAGGCGAAAACCTATTCAGGGCTGGATTACCCAAGCCTGGAAGCGGTAGTTCGCGTCTATCTTGAAGAGCATAAAGTGAGCGTTGAAGACGGTTGTATCGCCATCGCCTGTCCGATCACCGGCGACTGGGTGGCGATGACCAACCACACGTGGGCCTTTTCAATTGCCGAAATGCGGAAAAACCTCGGTTTCTCGCACCTTGAAATTATCAACGATTTCACTGCGGTTTCCATGGCTATCCCAATGCTTAAACCTGAGCATCTGATTCAGTTCGGCGGTACGGCCCCGGTTGAAGGCAAACCCATTGCTGTTTACGGCGCCGGAACCGGTCTGGGGGTGGCGCACCTGGTTCACGTCGACAAACGCTGGGTCAGCCTGCCGGGTGAGGGCGGCCACGTGGATTTTGCGCCGAACAGCGAAGAAGAGGGCATTATTCTTGAGGAGCTACGCGCCGAGATTGGTCACGTGTCGGCCGAGCGCGTGCTTTCTGGTCCGGGTCTGGTGAACCTGTATCGGGCGATTGTAAAATCAGACGGTCGTCTGCCGGAAAATCTGCAGCCTAAAGATGTGACCGAACGCGCGCTGGCCGACAGTTGTATTGACTGCCGTCGTGCTTTGTCGTTGTTCTGCGTCATTATGGGGCGTTTCGGCGGCAACCTGGCCCTGAATCTCGGCACCTTTGGCGGGGTCTATATTGCGGGCGGGATCGTGCCGCGCTTCCTCGATTTCTTTACCGCCTCCGGTTTCCGTGGTGGCTTTGAAGACAAAGGCCGCTTCAAAAGTTACGTGCAGGACATTCCGGTTTACCTGATTGTCCACGACAATCCGGGCTTGCTTGGCTCCGGGGCGCATCTGCGTCAGGTACTTGGCCAGATCCTCTGACATCCGTCTCCCTCTCCTGCGGGAGAGGGAACGCGCTACAGGTGCATGAGCTGGCGGAACGCTTTCACTCTGCTGCGGCTTACCGGCACCTGAAAATCCAGATCCTTCAGACGCAAAATATAGGTGTTATTAAACCAGGGTTCGATCTCGCGGATCTTGTTCAGGTTGACGCAGAACGAGCGGTGGCAGCGGAAGAAGTGCGCTGCCGGGAGTTTGTTGCAAAATTCGGTGATGTTCATCGCCATTACGTAGGCCTCACGCCGCGTATAGACAAACGTCATTTTTTCGTGCGCTTCAGCATAGTAAATATCGTCGACAGGCGTGACGATGATCCGTTCGTCCTTGACCAGATTAATGGTGTCGTTTTCCCGCGCTACCGGACTGGCACTGGCGGGCAGCGACTGCTGCTGCCATGCGGCTTCCAGCTTATGCAGCATGCTGATAATACGCGACTCCTGATACGGCTTGAGAATATAGTCAAACGCCTCCAGCTCGAAGGCTTCCACGGCATGCTCTTTCCACGCGGTGACAAACACAATAAACGGCTTGTGGGCGAACTGATTGATATTTTGCGCCAGCAGAACGCCGTCCAGAGACGGAATATTAATATCGAGAAAAATCGCGTCGACCCGGTTATGCTGCAAAAATTTCAGCACGTCCAGACCATCCTCAAAACAGCCAACAATCTCCATCTGGCTGTGGGTTTTGATAAGCCAGCTCAACTCCTGCTGAGCCAGAATTTCATCTTCTACGATGATGACTTTCATCTGTTACTCCGGCCTACGGCAACAAGGATATGGGGGCATTAACGGGCGTTCGTTCGTTCGGGACATAAAAAGCAATCTCGGTGCCCGGCTCAAGGCGGTGAATGTGCAGCCCGTCACCGTACAGCAGCTTGACCCGGTGGTGTACGTTCAGCAGCCCGATTTTATTTCCCGGCATTTCGTTTGATTCGACGCGCTCGATAACTTTCGGATCGATGCCGTGTCCGGTATCGCGCACGGCGATTCGCACGCGGTTACCGCTTTCCGTCACGCTAATCGTGACCACGCCTTTTCCTTTACACGGCTGAATGCCGTGAACAATAGCGTTTTCCACCAGCGGCTGGATCAGCAGGCTTGGGATCACGCAGTTGACCTCTTCATCAATATCGTAAATGACCGTCAGCTTATCGCCAAAGCGTGCCTGCTCAATCGCGATGTAATCCTTGATTTGATACAGCTCTTTTTTGATGTCGATCTGCTCGTCGTCTTTTAACTCAATGTTGTAGCGCAGATAGCGCGACAGATTAAAAATCAGCTGCCGCGCGGTATCCGGATTAAGACGAATGGAAGAGGAGATAGCGTTCAGCGCGTTAAACAGGAAATGGGGATTGATCTTGCTTTGCAGGGCACGCAGCTCTGCCTTATTTGCCATCTCGCGCAACTGCTCCGCACGCGAAACTTCGAGTTGGGTGGAGATAATCTGCGACAGGCCAATCGCCATCTCCTGGAGCGAGGAGGTGATTTGGTGCGCATGGCAGTAGTAAATTTTCAGCGTTCCCGTGACCACGCCTTTTTCCCACAGCGGGATCACCAGCATTGAGTGGATCTCTGGCGTCCGGTGGGCTTCATCATTGTTTTTAATGATGATTTTTCCGTAGTTAATCGCCTGTCTGGTGGTCGGGCTGATGGTATCGTCGCTGTCGCGATAATTGTGCTCACCGACGCCAACATAGGCCAGCACGTGGTCAATATTGGTGATGGCGACCGCATCGGCGTGAATATCCCGGCGGATGATATCGCAAACCTGACGTAAAGATTCGGTGTTAACGTGTCGGAAAAGCGGCAGCGTTTTGTTGGCAATATCCAGTGCCAGCTTCGCCTGACGCGCGGCGCTGGCCTCTTTTTCGCCTTCCACGCTTTGCACCAGCAGCACGATAAAGCCTATACAGACGCTCCCGAGGATCATCGGAATACCGATCTTCGAGACGATATCCAGCCCCAGCGCAGTGGTCGGTGCCCAGACGACGACCAGGATCATGGTCAGCGTTTCGCAGACCATCCCCGCGATAATCCCCGCACGCCAGTGCTGTTTTTTCGGGATTTTGCGGTTAATCCAGCCGGAGAGTACCCCGGCAATAATGCTGGTGATAAAGCAGGGGACTGCCGTCACGCCGCCAATATCAATCAGGTATCGATGGGTGCCGGCGATAATGCCTGTGATAATCCCGACCCAGGGACCAAAGAGGATCCCGCCTGACATTACGGCGATGATGCGCACGTTCACCAGCGAGCCTTCTACCGGCACGCCGGACCAGGTGCTGAACAGGGCAAACATCGAAAAGATAAACGTAACGGCCAGCAGCTCTTTTGGCGAGTGGGCAGATTTATGCAACAGTTCGCGAAACAAGCGGATGCGGATAAGGAAAAAGAGACAGATCAGCATTAATGCCGCGCGGTCGAACACCGCCAGGAGCATATTGAAGATTTCGTGCACGGTCAGGCCTGGGAAAACGGGAAAAATCTATGATAGAAAACATAGGGCCAGATGACCAGCTATCCATCAGATTTATCAAATGGGGAAAAACCATAATTCTCAAAGGGGATTGCTGGCTTTTGACTGAAAGTCGCTGCTTTTTCGTTTGGGGAGAAGCGTCAGGTAACGATACTGAAAATATTGTGTTAAATCGCAGCGCTTAAAACTGCCTGTTCACGATAAGAGTTCCGCTTTTCACTGCAATCGCATTCCCGTTTTAGCGCAATATATTGTTTTGCCGTTATCCCCTCGACAGCGTCTTTTTCTTCAGGTTATTTTCTAAGCATGCCACACGGGTGGCAGCGTCGCTCGGACGGTCCGGGCGCTAACGTGACTCTGAGGAATCTATGGCTGAATTCAGTCCTGAACGCCGTTTTACGCGTATCGATCGTCTCCCCCCTTATGTTTTCAATATCACTGCTGAACTGAAAATGGCTGCGCGTCGGCGCGGTGAAGACATTATCGATTTCAGTATGGGTAACCCTGACGGCCCAACGCCGCCGCATATCGTTGAGAAACTCTGCACAGTTGCCCAGCGTCCCGATACCCATGGGTATTCAACCTCACGCGGCATTCCACGCTTGCGTCGGGCTATCTCCCGCTGGTATCAGGATCGTTATCAGGTGGATATCGATCCTGAAAGCGAAGCGATTGTGACCATTGGCTCCAAAGAGGGGCTGGCCCACCTGATGCTGGCGACGCTCGATCACGGCGATACCGTCCTGGTGCCGAATCCGAGCTACCCAATTCATATTTATGGGGCGGTGATTGCTGGCGCGCAGGTGCGTTCTGTCCCACTGGTGGAAGGCGTCGACTTCTTCAACGAGCTGGAACGGGCGATTCGTGAAAGCTATCCGAAGCCGAAAATGATGATCCTCGGTTTCCCGTCCAACCCAACGGCACAATGCGTCGAACTCGAATTCTTTGAGAAAGTGGTCGCGCTGGCTAAGCGTTACGACGTGCTGGTGGTACACGATCTCGCCTATGCTGATATCGTTTATGATGGCTGGAAAGCGCCGTCAATTATGCAGGTACCGGGTGCCCGTGATGTGGCGGTTGAGTTTTTCACCCTGTCGAAAAGCTACAACATGGCGGGCTGGCGAATTGGATTTATGGTGGGAAACAAAACGCTGGTGAGCGCCCTGGCGCGTATTAAAAGTTACCATGACTATGGTACGTTTACGCCATTGCAGGTCGCGGCCATCGCGGCGCTGGAAGGGGATCAGCAGTGCGTGCTTGATATTGCCGCCCAGTACAAGCGCCGCCGTGATGTGCTGGTAAAAGGGCTTCACGAAGCGGGCTGGATGGTTGAAATGCCTAAAGCTTCCATGTACGTCTGGGCGAAAATCCCCGAGCCGTATGCGGCGATGGGATCTCTGGAATTTGCCAAAAAACTGCTTCAGGACGCGAAGGTTTGCGTTTCTCCAGGCATTGGCTTTGGTGACTACGGTGACACGCATGTGCGTTTCGCGCTGATCGAAAACAGCGACCGTATCCGTCAGGCTGTGCGGGGGATTAAAAGCATGTTCCGCGCGGATGGCCTGCTTGCAGTTAAGAGCGTCGTGGAACAACCCGAGTCGTAACGGACACCAAAAAAACAGGCGCCAACGGCGCCTGTTTTTTTGACTGCATTTTCTTAACTAGATCATCAGAGCAAACGTTCCGGCCCAAACTAAAACAATAACCGAAATGCCCATAAAGAAATATTTCACGTTTCATCGCTCCGCGTATCTTCCGGTACGCATTAAAAAAACAGAGTCCAACTGAGTATAGAGAGTTGAAATCATGCGAAAGGGGAAATCGGAATTATCCCGTTACGTCGCTAACTTCAGCTCTGAATTCTGTGCTTTCCTGTCGCCAGACGGCGCTAATGTACGCCTAAATTTCAGGAGTGACAAGAGGCATTTTTTTAAATAATTTCCGATACTTACGAGTGTCGTGGAACGGCGACAGTTTGATTTCGGTACGCAATAAATGCCTGTTGAGCGACGGTCGAAAAAAGCCGTTACGCACTGCGATTACAGGTGCTTGAAAAGGTTAGTTTCTTAGCGAAACTAACCTTCGAAAGGGGTTAGATATAAAGTGAGGCTTCGCCCAGAGGGCGGGTTTTAAAGCGGCGGTGCATCCACAGATACTGCTCAGGTGCACGCATAATCTCAAACTCAATCACCTTATTGATAAAGGTCGCGGCTTCACTCTCATCCTCAGGATAGTTCGCCGTCTCCGGTGAGATATGCAGACGATAGCCTGACTTATCCGCTTTTCTGACCATGGTCACCGTTAACATCGAGGCGCCAGAGAGACGTGAAATCACAAAGGTACCGTTCGTCGTAGCGACATCTTTAACCGCAAAGAAAGGGGCAAAGCTGCTGCCTTTAGGGCCGTAGTCCTGGTCCGGGGCAAACCAGACGGCTTCACCTTTTTTCAGGGCACCAACCATACCGCGCAGATTGTTACGGCTGATCATCGCCTTATTTGAACGCATGCGGCCCCGCGTTTGTACCCATTCCATCAGTGCGCTGTTATGCGGGCGATAGGTTGCCATCATCGGCTGACAAAGACCCATAACGCGGCCGCCCAGCTCAAGCGACATAAAATGCACACCCACAACCATCACGCCGCGTTTTTGCATCTGGGCATGTTTGAGGTTATCCAGACCTTCAACGTCAAACCATTTACGGACACGCTCGTCTGGCCAGAACCAGGCCATACCGGTTTCAAGCAGCGCCATACCGATAGATTTAAAGTTTTCAGCGATCAGCGTTTCACGCTGCTGCGCGTTGTAATGCGGAAAGCAAAGTTCAAGATTTTTTCGGGCAATGGACTCGCGACGCTTAAGAAAGTGACGCGATGCGCTGCCGAGCTTCGAACCCAGGAAGCGAATCACGGGATAAGGAAGCTGGACCAGCAGCCAAAGTACGCCAAGGCCGAACCATGTAAACCAGTAGCGCGGGTGCAGAAAAGCCCGCTGAAATTTGGATTGAGACAAAATAGTGGAACCTTTGTAAAGCCTGTGAAGGTAGCGCAGACTTCGCGATACCACGTGCCATTGAGACCGTAGGACGAGGTCATGGTTGCAGGCTTTACCGTTCTTTACGACGTTGCCTGGCCATTGCTGACTTGGGTGGGCGGCTTAATGTAGCACCGTTATACATTATGAGCTATTACTCGTTTTTGCTTAAAAAAGCGGCAATTGCAAAGCGGATTGATAAATCAGGGATTATAGGGGGAAATTAAAAGTGTCCCCTGCAGGAATCGAACCTGCAACTAGCCCTTAGGAGGGGCTCGTTATATCCATTTAACTAAGGGGACGAAGCGGCAAGAGTATAGCGTTATTTACACTTCTCGTTAAGCGCATTGCCGCCTGACTGGTCAAAGAGTCACCGTTCACGCCGATTTTTCGGCAGTTTTATCCTTTTTTTCCTGAGCCTTAAGTTCGGCCTTACGCTTGTTGGACATGTCGTTACGGATTTGCGCATGGCTCAGCAGTGCAAAGATAAAGGTTCCGCCACAAATGTTGCCTGCGAGAGTAGGCAGGGCGAACGGCCAGAAAAAGTCGCTCCAGTGGAGTGTGCCGTTAAATACCAGATAAAGGATTTCAACGGTCCCGACAACAATGTGCGTGGTATCGGCGAGTGCGATAAGCCAGGTCATCAGGATAATCACCACGATTTTCGCGCTGCCCGCTGACGGGAACATCCAGACCATAGTGGCGATGATCCAGCCGGAGATAATGGCATTAGAGAACATTTCAACCGGCGTATTTTTCATTACATCCATGCCAATCTTCACGAATGCGTCGCGGGTCGGTTCATCAAAGATTGGCATATACTCGAAGGCCCAGGCTGCAACGCCCGTACCGATCAGGTTCCCCAGCAGCACGACGCTCCAGAGGCGCATCAGTAAACCAAAATTACCAAGGGTCGGATTTTGCATGACGGGCAGTACGGCAGTGACGGTGTTCTCCGTGAAAAGCTGCTGTCGCGCCATAATGACGATAATAAAGCCGAACGTGTAGCCTAAATTCTCCAGCAAAAAACCGCCCGGCACGCCTTCCAGCTGAACGTGAAATATACCTTTGGCGAGCAGAGAGGCACCCATCGACAGACCGGCTGCGATGGCCGACCACAGCAGGGCCATTGCGTCACGCTCCATCTCCTTTTCGCCATCCTGGCGAATATGCTCATGAATGGCCATGGCACGCGACGGCAGGCGATCCTCATCGACTTCTATCTCTTCTCCCCGGTCTTTCTCCTCACTTTCAATCTCATGTTCCTCATTGTTCTCGCCAATTTTTTCTTCGTTAATATCTTTCATAACTGCTCCTTCGGGGTAATCGCTCATTTAAGCGTAGCGGCTTTTGGCGCCTTGCCCGTGGGGAAGCTCTTAAATTGCTGAAAATGGCAATAAAGGTGAGACATCTCTTTCAAAGCCAATATAAAATTGCCAGCGAAACGAATTCTTAAAGACAGGCTATGCTGAAATTAGCGTGATGACGCGAGCGGGTCGTCATTGTCCTCGTAGACATCGGTAAGCGTGCTGTTACAATCACTTGCACGTTTCAGGCGGAGCCTCACAGGCTCCGTCACAGATGGCATTCAACGATAGCCATATTGAACAGGGAGAAATATATGAAGCTTCGGCTGTCGGCGCTTGCGCTGGGCGTAACGATGCTTGTGGGCTGCGCCAGCTCTGGCGAGCAAACGGGACGCTCCGATCCTCTCGAAGGATTTAACCGTTCAATGTACAACTTTAACTATAATGTGCTGGATCCATATCTGGTTCGTCCGGTTGCCGTGGCATGGCGTGACTACGTTCCGCAGCCAGCGCGTAACGGGCTGAGCAACTTTACCAGTAACCTGGAAGAGCCAGCGGTGATGGTGAACTACTTCCTCCAGGGCGACCCGTATCAGGGGATGGTGCATTTCACCCGTTTCTTCCTGAACTCTCTGCTGGGTATGGGCGGCTTAATAGATGTCGCAGGCATGGCGAACCCGAAATTACAGCGTGAACAGCCGCATCGTTTCGGCAGCACACTGGGGCATTATGGCGTAGGTTATGGGCCGTATGTGCACCTGCCATTCTACGGCAGCTTTACCGTGCGTGATGATGGCGGCGATATGGTGGATACGCTGTATCCGGTGCTGTCATGGCTCACCTGGCCGCTGTCGATTGGTAAATGGACCGTGGAAGGGATTGAAACGCGTGCGCAACTGCTGGACTCTGACGGTCTGCTGCGTCAGTCTTCCGATCCGTACATCATGGTCCGCGAGGCCTATTTCCAGAACCATGACTTTATTGCCAACGGCGGTAAGCTGAAGCCGGAAGATAATCCGAACGCGAAAGCCATCGAGAACGAATTAAAAGATATCGATTCGGAATAAATAAAAAAGGTGAGCGATGCTCACCTTTTTCAATCGTGTTGGGATTAGAACGCGTAGTTGAAGTTGGTACCAAACAGCCAGGCTTTACCTTCAGAGGTAAACTCGTAAGGGCCTTCCTGGAAGGTCACTTTCTGTCCATGCATGTACGACACACCCGCGTCGATAGAGGCATTCTCGTTGAACGCGTAGGTTGCACCCGCACTTACCCAGAAACGGTCCTGATCCGGAATGGAGATAGAACGCTTATCTGCCGGTACCGGGCTGTCATCAAATGCCACGCCGGTACGGAACGTCCAGTTGTCATCCATATAATAGGTCGTACCAAGTGCGATACGGTAAGCATCGTGGAAGCTTTCGTCTTTATAGAACAGCGTCTGGCCGTTGCTGCCGGTGGCTTTCAGCTCCTGGAACTGGCTCCAGCTGGTATACGCGAGGCTATAGTGAATAGCCCACTGCGGCGCAACGCGGTTATAACCTGACACTTCCCACATTTCTGGCAGATGCAGTGACAGTGAACCCGGTACGGTTTGATTCGAGGTACCCCATGGAATGGTGGTGCCTGCGCCCGGTACCATACCGTTGACTGGGCTCAGGATGCCGCTTTTGTAATCGCCATCGAAGTCAATCTTCACTTCTGAGCGGTAGGTCAGACCCCAGCGGTTGTTTTTATCCAGTTCATACAGGATACCGGCGTTCCAGCCGTAACCCCACTCGTCACCTTTCAGGCTGGCAATTTTATTGCTGTTTTTCGGCAGCGCAGCAGTTTGCTCCCCGGAATAACGCTCGATTTTTGCATCAGCGTAGACAGCATCAAAGCCCAGACCAAAGCTCCAGTTATCGTTCAGACGATATGCGCCGCTCAGGTTAAGGTTCAGGGTCGTCAGGTCGGTTTTACCGCCGTATTCCCCGGCCGGGTAGTTGTTATTGAACTCCGTTGCCAGGCCATAGTTTGAGGTGACAGAGGCACCCCAACCAAACTGTTCATTGATTGGCGCAACAAAGTGCAGGTTAGGCACCCACGCCGTTGGTGCAATGTTATCCGCCTTCAGATCTGCGCCGGTATACTGAGATTTGCCAGAAATGTTGACATCAGGATCGATGTAAACCGCACCGGCAGAGAAGGTAGGGCGATCAAACATCATGATAAGCGCCGGGTTACGGCTTGCGTTGCCTGCGTCATCGGCAATCGCACCTTCCCCGGAATACGCACGGCCAAGGCCAGAGGAAGAAAATTCGTTTAACTGGAAGCCCGCTGACCAGGCGGACGTTGAGACGATTGCCACTGCAACTGCTAAAGCAGTTTGTTTGAACAGGGTTTTCTGGCTCATGACCATAACCTCATTGAGTTATTTTTATTCAATAATTGTTACATACCGTAACAGGAGCGCGAAGTGTAGGGTCTGAGGTATGACATACAAATCAGACCAGTGGCGAGAGTATAGGTCTGACCAGCTGGGATGTTGCAAGTTTGTTTATTAATATTTTCAAACATGTTTCATGAAACGAGATCTGGTTGGCAAAATTGTGACCAGTACGATTCATCCGAAAAGGTGAATTTTGTTTTAGATCATTTTTTAGTGTGATATTGCTCACTTATCCGGTTTTGCGCCATTAACGGCTGGAGGGGGCTCGTCCGGGGGCGTAAAATAGTCGCATCGTGTTTATCTCGCGCGCTGCGCGAATACAGAGGAAATTGAGCTATGAGTAAATGCAGTGCTGATGAAACCCCGGTTTGCTGCTGTATGGATGTTGGCACCATTATGGACAACACCGATTGCACCGCCTCTTACAGCCGCGTATTCCCTAACCGCGCTGAAGCGGAAGAGACGCTGGCCGCGCTGAGCAAGCGTGCGCGTGAAGTCGAATCCGATCCATGTGAAATCAAATCTACCTTCACGGAAGTGGAAGGCGGCGTACAGCTGGATATCGACTTTGTGTTCGCCTGCGAGGCAGAAACGCTGATCTTCCAGCTGGGCCTGCGTTAATTCCTGCGGTCTGGTGCCCTCACCCCAACCCTCTCCCACGGGAGAGGGCGCAAACACTAAAAACGGTAACCCACGGGTTACCGTTTTGCTTTTACCCTGGGCATTTTCTTTTTCTTCTCTGTGCCTTAGCTCGCAATTTTTCGCTTCCCCGATTGGCTCAATGTAAAAAAATAGTTAAGACTATTATCAGGTCAGACCACTTAACGTGCGCGCAAAATTTTTTTACAGGGGAGTGTTATGAGTCAGGCATTACCGCTTATCACCCGACACGGTGACCGCATTGCCATTGTCAGCGGGTTACGTACGCCGTTTGCACGTCAGGCAACCGCGTTTCACGGTATACCGGCTGTCGATCTGGGAAAAATGGTGGTGGGGGAGATGCTGGCTCGCAGCGAGATCCCGCCAGAGGTTATTGAGCAACTGGTTTTCGGCCAGGTGGTACAGATGCCGGAAGCACCCAATATCGCGCGTGAAATCGTGCTGGGTACCGGCATGAATGTTCATACCGACGCCTACAGCGTCAGCCGCGCCTGCGCCACAAGTTTCCAGGCGGTGGCGAACGTGGCGGAAAGCCTGATGGCGGGGACCATTCGCGCGGGGATCGCCGGCGGCGCGGATTCCTCCTCCGTGCTGCCCATCGGCGTCAGCAAACAGCTGGCCCGCATCCTCGTGGATGCCAACAAAGCTCGCACTACCGGTGCAAAGCTTAAACTCTTCTCGCGTTTACGCCTGCGCGACCTCATGCCCGTGCCACCTGCCGTTGCTGAATACTCCACCGGCCTGCGCATGGGCGATACAGCCGAGCAGATGGCAAAAACCTATGGTATTACCCGCGAACAGCAGGATGCGCTGGCGCATCGCTCGCATCAGCTGGCAGCGAAAGCCTGGTCGGAGGGCAAACTGACCAACGAAGTGATGACCGCCTATGTACCGCCTTACCGGGAACCGCTCGCGGAAGATAACAACATTCGCGGCACCTCAACCCTGGCAGATTACGCAAAACTGCGCCCGGCCTTTGACCGTAAACATGGCACCGTTACGGCGGCCAACAGTACGCCGCTGACGGACGGTGCCGCCGCCGTGATCCTGATGACGGAATCCCGGGCGAAAGAGCTGGGCATCACACCGCTGGGCTATTTGCGCAGCTACGCCTTTACCGCCATCGATGTCTGGCAGGACATGCTGCTCGGACCGGCCTGGTCCACGCCGCTGGCGCTGGAGCGCGCGGGGCTAACGCTCTCCGATCTCACGTTAATTGATATGCACGAAGCCTTTGCCGCACAAACGCTGGCAAACGTGCAGCTTATGGCGAGCGAACGTTTTGCCCGCGACGTGCTGGGCCGCGCACATGCCACAGGCGAAGTGGATCAAAGTAAATTCAATGTGCTGGGTGGCTCCATTGCTTACGGTCATCCGTTTGCAGCGACCGGGGCGAGAATGATCACCCAGACGTTGCACGAACTGCGTCGCCGTGGCGGCGGCTTTGGTCTCGTCACCGCCTGTGCGGCGGGCGGCCTGGGCGCAGCAATGGTTCTGGAGGCTGAATAATGGAAACGACATCTGCATTTAACCTTGCTGTTCGCCTTGATAACGTGGCCGTTATCACCATTGATGTGCCCGACGAAAAGATGAATACCCTGAAGGCGGAGTTCGGCGTTCAGGTGCGTGCGATGCTCAGACAGATCCGCGAAAACAAAGCGATACGTGGCCTGGTATTTATCTCGGCAAAGCCGGATAACTTTATTGCCGGGGCCGATATCAACATGATTGCCCGGGCGACAAGCGCTCAGGAAGCAGAAGATCTGGCGCGTCAGGGGCAGCAAGTGATGGCGGAGATCCATGCGCTGTCGATACCCGTTGTCGCTGCGATCCACGGGGCTTGCCTGGGCGGCGGGCTTGAGCTGGCGCTGGCCTGCCACAGTCGCATCTGTACCGACGATGCGAAAACCGTACTCGGACTGCCTGAAGTACAGCTTGGATTGCTGCCCGGTTCAGGTGGCACGCAGCGCTTGCCGCGGCTGGTGGGCGTCAGTACTGCGCTGGAGATGATTTTAACCGGTAAACAGCTGCGCGCCCGTCAGGCGTTAAAGGCGGGTCTGGTTGATGAGGTCGTTCCGCACGCAATCTTGCTTGAGGCTGCCGTTGAGCGGGCGCTGAAAGGTCGTCAGGCGAAACGCCCCCTGCCGGTGCGTGAGCGTATCCTCGCCGGGCCGCTGGGGCGCACGCTGCTGTTTAATATGGTGGGTAAAAAAACCGAGCAAAAAACCAGAGGGAACTATCCGGCAGCGACGCGCATTCTGAAGGTGATTGAAACCGGTTTATCGCAGGGCAGCAGCAGCGGTTATGCCGCGGAAGCGAAAGCGTTTGGCGAGCTGGCGATGACGCCGCAGTCGCAGGCGTTGCGCGGCATTTTCTTTGCCAGCACGGAGGTTAAAAAAGATCCGGGCAGTGAAGCTGAACCGGCTCCGCTGCGCGCCGTTGGGGTTCTGGGTGGTGGGCTGATGGGCGGCGGCATCGCGTTTGTCACCGCCAGCAAAGGCAAATTGCCCGTACGTATCAAAGATATCAATCCTAAGGGCATCAACCACGCGTTGCAGTACAGCTGGCAGAACCTTGATCGCAAAGTGAAACGCCGCCATATCAAGGCCAGCGATCGCGATAAAACCCTCGCGATGATCACTGGCGCCACCGACTACAGTGGGTTTGCACACCGCGATCTGGTGATTGAAGCCGTGTTCGAAGATCTGGCCCTTAAGCAGCAGATGGTAGCGGACGTTGAACAGCATTGCGCGCCGCACACCATTTTCGCGTCAAACACCTCGTCTTTGCCGATCGGCGACATCGCGGCGAAAGCCATGCGCCCGGAGCAGGTGATAGGGCTGCACTATTTCAGTCCTGTCGAAAAAATGCCGCTGGTGGAGGTTATCCCTCATGCCACAACCAGCCCGCAAACTATTGCCACCGTGGTGAAGCTGGCGAAAAAACAGGGCAAAACTCCTGTTGTGGTCGCGGACAAAGCCGGCTTCTACGTCAACCGCATTCTGGCGCCGTATATTAACGAAGCGATGCGGTTGCTGGCGGAAGGGGAGAAAATTGAGCACGTCGATGACGCCCTGGTGAAGTTTGGTTTCCCCGTCGGCCCAATCCAACTTTTGGATGAGGTAGGAATTGATACGGGGACTAAAATTATCCCTGTGCTGGAAGCGGCTTATGGCGATCGTTTTGCGCCGCCTGCAAACTTTGTTTCCGCAATTTTGAAGGACGATCGCAAAGGCAGAAAAAATGAACGCGGTTTCTATCTTTACGCCGCGAAAGGGCGTAAAAGCAAGAAACAGGTCGACCCTTCGGTTTATGCGCTTATTCCTGTCACGGGTCAGGGAAAACTGTCGGCGGTTCAGTGTGCTGAGCGCTGCGTGATGATGATGCTCAATGAAGCGGCGCGCTGCTTTGGTGAGCAGGTGATCAAAAGCGCGCGCGACGGCGACATCGGTGCCGTGTTTGGTATCGGTTTTCCGCCATTCCTTGGCGGCCCGTTCCGGTATATGGATACCCTCGGGGCGGGTGAAGTGGTTGCGATCCTGCAACGTCTGGCCTCGCAATACGGTCCACGGTTTACACCTTGTGACGAATTATTGCAGATGGCGGAACGGGGTCAGACATTCTGGCCCGCAAGGGAAACTGATTGCGTAAACTGAAGTCAAAGAAGGGTAAATCCTGAGGTGATGGAACCTGTTTTGGCGAAATTGTAAACAGAGATTGACTATACTTACGCCATTGAGGTAAAAAACAGCGTTTCATTCACCGAATGGATCAGGCACAATGCCCGGCCATCGGGTTTTCTACCTCAGAGCATTAATCGCGGGTAGTTAACGCCGGTGATTCTGGTTAACAAAAGCGGTGCAATATGCAAGTTTTTATCATGCGTCACGGCGACGCGGCACTCGATGCCGCCAGTGACTCAGTACGTCCTTTAACCGTCTGTGGCTGCGACGAATCCCGTCAGATGGCGACATGGCTTAAAGGTCAAAAAGTGGACATTGAACGCGTTCTGGTGAGTCCGTTCCTGCGGGCAGAACAGACGCTGGATGTGGTAGGGGAGTGTATGAACCTGCCATCCAGTGTGGATGTTCTCCCTGAACTCACGCCGTGTGGCGATGTTGGCCTTGTCAGTGCTTACCTTCAGGCGCTGTGCAACGAAGGTGTCGCTTCCGCACTGGTCATTTCCCACCTGCCGCTGGTCGGCTATCTGGTATCTGAGCTGTGCCCGGGCGAAACGCCACCAATGTTCACAACGTCCGCCATTGCCAACGTCACCCTCGACGAAACCGGCAAAGGGGTCTTTAACTGGCAAATGAGTCCATGCAACCTGAAGATGGCTAAAGCCATCTGACGTGACGTGCGATATGGCGGGGTGCCGCGTGCCTCCCGCCATCCTGTCAGGGCAACTCTGGCGGCTGCCACTCCTCAACTTCAATCAACACCAGCAATGCGGCATCTCCGCCGTACTCTTTTGGTGCCTGATGAAAAGCCATTACGTGCGGATGCTGAGCCAGCCACAGCGGCGTCTGTTGTTTGAGAATATGTTTGCCGTGACCGTGCATCACGCAGGCGCAAAAAACATGCTCGCGTCGGCACGCCGCGATCAACGCCCCCAGCTCCTGCTTCGCCTGCATCTGGGTCAACCCATGCAGATCGAGGAACAGCTCCGGCGAGTAATCTCCCCGGCGTAATTTTTTCAGTTCAAAATGGCTAACGTCTTCGCGCACGTATTTCACCGCGCCCTGCGTATTTAGCAGCGGCTGAAACTCATCTGAAAAATAGTGGCTGTTATCGGCCTGCTCCTGAAGCAACCGTTTGACCGGAACCTCGCTGATTTTTTTACGCTGCGGGCGATGGACAATGGTGTCGTGCGTGATTTTACGCGTCCCGGTCATCAGCTGACGGAAGAGAGCCTGATCCTCCTCGCTGAGCGATGTTTTCTTTTTCATTCGTCATTCTCATCTCGTATTTCCGATAGTGTACCCGACTAAACGCATTTTTTAACCTCAAGCGACACGCGTCATTGCTGATTTATCGCCGTCTTCATGGCAAACTAGCCGCCGAAAATTATGCAAGCATGCCCTGGAGGAAAGAGTGGATAAAATTTTTGTCGATGAAGCAGTAAACGAGCTGCATACCATACAGGACATGTTGCGCTGGTCGGTTAGCCGCTTCAGCGCCGCCAATATCTGGTACGGACACGGCACCGATAACCCGTGGGATGAGGCCGTCCAGCTGGTGCTGCCGTCACTCTACCTGCCGCTGGATATTCCGGAAGACATGCGCACCGCGCGCCTGACCTCCAGTGAAAAACACCGCATCGTTGAGCGCGTGATCCGTCGCGTGAACGAGCGTATTCCGGTGGCTTACCTGACCAACAAAGCCTGGTTCTGCGGCCATGAGTTCTATGTTGATGAGCGTGTGCTGGTGCCGCGTTCGCCGATTGGCGAGCTGATCAACAACCACTTTGACGGCCTGATTAACCATCAGCCGCAGCACATACTTGATATGTGCACCGGCAGCGGCTGCATCGCGATTGCCTGCGCGTACGCCTTCCCGGAAGCGGAAGTGGACGCCGTCGATATCTCCACCGACGCGCTGGCCGTCACCGAACACAACATTGAAGAGCACGGCCTGATCCATCACGTCACGCCTATCCGCTCTGACCTGTTCCGCGACCTGCCGACGCTGCAATACGACCTGATCGTCACCAATCCACCGTACGTGGATGCCGAAGACATGTCCGATCTGCCGAACGAGTACCGTCACGAGCCGGAGCTGGGCCTGGCGTCAGGCTCTGACGGGCTGAAGCTGACCCGCCGCATCCTGGCCTGCGCGCCGGATTATCTGACCGACGATGGCGTTCTGATTTGTGAAGTGGGTAACAGCATGGTACATCTGATAGAGCAGTACCCGGATGTGCCGTTCACCTGGCTTGAGTTCGACAACGGCGGTGACGGCGTCTTTATGCTGACCAAGGCGCAACTGCTTGATGCACGCGAATACTTCAGCATTTACAAAGATTAATCCAGCGGGCTTCGGCCCGTTTCACAACGCTCAAACACAAACAACAACATCGGAGCCGTGATGGCAGGAAACAGTATTGGACAGGTATTCCGTGTGACCACCTTTGGCGAGTCGCACGGTCTGGCATTGGGTTGTATCGTTGATGGCGTCCCGCCAGGCATCGAACTGACCGAAGCCGATTTACAGCATGACCTTGACCGCCGTCGTCCGGGTACCTCTCGCTACACCACGCAGCGTCGCGAGCCGGACCAGGTCAAAATTCTCTCCGGCGTTTTTGAAGGCCGTACCACCGGGACCAGCATTGGTCTGCTGATTGAAAACACCGATCAGCGCTCCCAGGACTACGGCGCGATTAAAGACGTCTTCCGTCCGGGCCACGCCGACTATACCTACGAACAAAAATATGGCTTTCGCGACTATCGCGGCGGCGGACGTTCTTCCGCGCGTGAAACCGCGATGCGCGTGGCGGCAGGTGCGATTGCCAAAAAATATCTCCAGCAGAAATTCGGCATCGTTATCCGCGGCTGTCTGACCCAGATGGGCGACATTCCGCTGGCAATCAAAGACTGGGATCAGGTAGAACTTAACCCGTTCTTCTGCGCCGATGCCGACAAGCTGGACGCGCTGGACGAGCTGATGCGTGGCCTGAAAAAAGAGGGCGACTCCATTGGTGCGAAAGTCACCGTGGTGGCCGACGGTGTGCCGGCTGGCTGGGGCGAGCCGGTATTTGACCGCCTCGACGCTGACATCGCCCACGCGCTGATGAGCATCAACGCGGTGAAAGGCGTTGAAATCGGCGACGGTTTTGACGTGGTTAAGCTTCGCGGCAGCCAGAACCGCGACGAAATCACGAAGGCGGGTTTCCAGAGCAACCATGCGGGCGGCATTCTGGGCGGCATCAGCAGCGGGCAGCAAATTATTGCCAATATCGCGCTGAAGCCAACGTCCAGCATTACCGTGCCGGGCCACACGATTAACCGCTCAGGCGATGAAGTAGAGATGATCACCAAAGGACGGCACGATCCATGCGTGGGGATCCGCGCGGTACCGATCGCAGAAGCGATGCTGGCGATCGTGCTGATGGATCACTTCCTGCGCCAGCGCGCGCAGAATGCGGATGTGTCGACCACCATTCCACGCTGGTAACTATGAAAAAAACCGCAATCGCTCTGCTGGCGCTGCTGGCCAGTGGAGCAAGCCTGGCCGCCACGCCGTGGCAGAAAATCACCCACCCGGTAGCGGGAAGCGCGCAGTCCATTGGCGCTTTCTCCAACGGGTGTATCGTCGGCGCGCAGGAACTTCCGCTGCAGTCGGACACCTATCAGGTGATGCGCACCGACCAGCGCCGTTACTTCGGCCATCCTGACCTGGTGCTGTTTATTCAGCGTCTTGGCAACCAGGTGCATAACCTGGGGCTGGGGACGATGCTGATTGGCGATATGGGGATGCCTGCAGGTGGTCGCTTCAACGGCGGTCACGCCAGCCACCAGACCGGACTGGATGTGGACATCTTCCTGCAACTGCCGAAAACGCGCTGGAGCTCAGCGCAGCTGCTGAAACCGCAGGCGCTGGATCTGGTCTCGGCCGACGGTAAACGGGTCGTCGCCTCGCGCTGGTCGCCGGAAATTTCCAGCATGATTAAGCTGGCGGCAGAGGATAACGACGTCACACGGATCTTTGTTAACCCGGCCATCAAGCAGCAGCTTTGCCTGGATGCGGGAACGGATCGCGACTGGCTGCGTAAAGTGCGCCCATGGTTCCAGCACCGGGCGCATATGCATGTTCGCCTGCGCTGCCCGGCGAACAGCCTGGAATGTGAAGATCAGCCGCTGCCACCGCCTGGCGATGGTTGTGGTTACGAACTGCAAAGCTGGTTTGAACCGGCCAAGCCTGGAACCTCTAAGCCTGAGAAGAAGACACCGCCTCCGTTGCCGCCTTCCTGCCAGGCGCTACTGGATGAGCATGTACTTTAATGGATAATTTCGTCGATCTGTTTATGGTGTCACCGCTGCTGCTGGCGGTGCTCTTTTTTGTTGCGATGTTAGCCGGATTTATCGATGCCCTGGCGGGCGGTGGCGGGTTGCTCACCGTTCCGGCGCTGCTGGCGGCAGGCATGAGCCCTGCCCAGGCGCTTGCCACCAACAAACTCCAGGCATGCGGCGGTTCGCTCTCCTCATCGCTCTACTTTGTTCGGCGCAAAGTGGTGAATCTCGCCGATCAGAAGCTCAATATCCTGATGACGTTTATTGGCTCGACGGCGGGCGCGCTGCTGGTCCAGCACGTACAGTCCGACATTCTGCGCCAGATCCTGCCGATTCTGGTTATCTGTATTGGCCTCTATTTCTTACTGATGCCAAAGCTCGGCGAGGAAGACCGGGCGCGGCGACTGCACGGCCTGCCGTTTGCGCTGATTGCCGGTGGCTGCGTCGGTTTTTACGACGGCTTCTTTGGTCCGGGGGCAGGCTCGTTTTACGCGCTGGCATTCGTGACGCTGGCCGGGTTCAACCTCGCCAAATCCACCGCCCACGCCAAAGTCCTCAACGCAACCTCCAACGTTGGCGGTCTGCTGCTGTTTATCATTGGCGGCAAGGTTATCTGGGCTACCGGATTTGTGATGATGGCGGGGCAGTTTTTGGGCGCGCGCGCAGGCTCGCGTCTGGTATTAAGCAAAGGGCAAAAGCTGATCCGCCCGATGATTGTTGTCGTCTCGGCGGTGATGAGCGCCAAACTTCTTTATGACAGCCATGGACAGGAGATCCTCACCTGGTTGGGGATGAACTAATGAACAGTACGCATAAATACGAACAGCTGATTGAGATCTTCGACAGCTGTTTTGCTGATGATTTTAATACCCGTCTGATTAAAGGCGACGACGAACCGATCTATCTTCCTGCTGATGACCAGGTTTCATACAACCGCATCGTCTTTGCCCACGGCTTTTACGCCAGCGGTTTGCACGAGATTTCGCACTGGTGCATCGCGGGGAAAGCGCGTCGCGAGCTGGTGGACTTTGGTTACTGGTACTGCCCGGACGGGCGCGACGCCGCCATCCAGGGGCAGTTCGAAGATGTGGAGGTGAAACCGCAGGCGCTGGAGTGGCTGTTCTGCGTGGCGGCGGGTTTCCCGTTCAACGTCAGCTGTGACAACCTTGAAGGCGACTTCGAGCCAGACCGTATCGTCTTCCAGCGCCGCGTGCATGCGCAGGTGATGGAATATCTTGAGAAAGGCATCCCGGAACGTCCGGCACGCCTGATCGAGGCTTTACAAAATTATTACCATACGCCGGAGATCACGGCGGAATGCTTCCCGTGGCCGGAAGATTTATAACAGAGGAAAGAAGATGATCGCAGAATTTGAATCACGCATTCTGGCGTTAATTGATGACATGGTGGAACACGCCAGCGATGATGAGCTGTTCGCCAGCGGTTATCTGCGTGGTCACCTGACGCTGGCGGTAGCCGCGCTGGAAGCAGGGGACGATCACTCTGCCGACGCCGTTCACGCGGAAGTTACTCGCAGCCTTGAAAAAGCCATTCTGGCCGGGGAACTGTCTCCACGCGACCAGTCTTTAGTGCTGGGCATGTGGGACAATTTGTTCCAGCAGGCTAAACGCTAAGTTGCCGCCTTCTCTTCCCTCTCCCTTTTGGGGAGAGGGCCAGGGTGAGGACACCAGACCGCACCCTACTTAACCCTTTTCCCCTTCAGCAATTTCCGCACCCACAGTCGGTTCGGATTAAGCCCCGCGAGCGTAACCCTGTCCAGCGGAACCGGCTCATCGCTCATTTGCGCGGCTAGCACTTCAGCCAGCAATGGCGCGGAGCATAATCCCCGCGAGCCTAAGCCACCCAACATAAACAGTTCCGGATAAACGGGCGCACTTACCGCCGTTTCTTTGTTGTCTGCAAGATCCTGATAGACTTCAAGCGTGGCGTCATAGTCCGGCACGTTTCCCGCCATCGGCAGGTGATCGCGGGTCGCGCAGCGTACGCCGCAGCGCGCCTGACCCTCACTGACATCAACCTCTTTCGCCCACGACGCATTCGGGAAACAGTCGAGCAGGCGCTGGCGGTTTTGCTGCTGATCCGCTTCGCTGTACTGCATATCTGTTTCACCGCGATGATAGCTGGCACCGATGCAGTGATGGCCGTTGGACGGATTTTGCGGCGTCGCGTAGCCGTCGTAACACAGCACCTGACGCAGTTTGCTCAGTTCGGGCGCGGTCGGGATATGGCTTACCTGGCCGCCGACTGGATAAACCGGCAATGACGCTGTCTGGGTAAACTGAGTGATGTGATGTCCGTTGGCCAGTACAACGCTGGCATGCTGCGACGCTTTGCCGTCAGCAAAACGCAGTTCCCAGTGCGCAGTGCGACTTAGCGATTGAACCTTGTGGGCATAATGCACTGTCAACCCACGCGACTGCCCGAGGGCTATCGCCGCAGAAGTCAGTTCAGCCGGACACAGCCAGCCGCCGAGTGGATACTGAATTCCGCCGCAGCCGGTGTCGACGCCAGCGGTCTCAGCAACCTGCTGAGCCGTCACGGCATGGGCGATGGTTTCCGGCAGCCCCAGCGACAACATTTGGGTGATTTTCTGTTGGCTCTTCTCATCCCAGCCCAACTGCGTCACACCGCACCAGTCGTGGTCGAACGCAACCGGCAGGCTATCGTAAAGGCGACGAGCAAACGTAAACGCAGCCGGGAAGAACTGGAACAGTGCGGGATCGTGTGAACTTAATAAGGGATAAAGCGCGCCCTGACGGTTGCCTGATGCACCCATCGCCGGTGCCTCGTCAGCGCAGTAGAGCGTCACCTGCCAGCCACGGTGCAGCAGCGCCAGTGAGAGCAGGGCGCTGGCAATACCTCCGCCCACAATGGCGACCTCACGCGACGCACTGGGGCGGCGAGCAAACCAGGGTGCCTGTGCCGGGATCGCCAGATCGTGTTCCATCACCCCCACCAGCATGTCGCGCTTGCGGCCAAAGCCTTTGGTTTTCCGCATGGTAAACCCCGCCTCCTGCAACCCACGGCGGACAAAGCCCGCCGAGGTGAAGGTGGCAAGCGTCGCGCCCGGGCGTGCCAGACGTGCCATTGCGCTGAACAGGTGCGGACTCCACATGTCAGGGTTTTTGGCGGGCGCAAAACCGTCCAGGAACCAGGCGTCCACTTTCTGATGCATTGAGTCATCGAGCTTATCGGTCAGGTCGTTAATGTCGCCAAGCCACAGGTCGAGCGTGACGCGTCCGTCGTCCAGAATCAGACGATGACAGCCGCCGATAGCCGGTGGCCACTGGGCCTGAAGCTGTTCCGCCCAGTGGGCAAGCTCCGGCCAGCGCTGATGGGCAAGCCGCAGATCGTGTGCGGTAAGCGGAAATTTTTCGAAACTGATGAAATGTAATCTTTGTAAGGTAGCCTCGGGGTGTGCAGCGCGAAACTGGTCGAAGGCCTGCCAGAGGGTCAAAAAATTCAGCCCGGTGCCGAAACCGCTCTCCGCGACGACAAACAGGCTGCGCGGATGCTCAGGGAAGCGGGTGCTGAGATGATTTCCTTCGAGGAAGACATAGCGCGTCTCTTCCAGTCCGTTATCATTAGAAAAGTAGACGTCATCAAAATCTCGGGAAACAGGTGTACCCTCAGCGTTGAATTCGAGGTTGGCAGGTTGTATGGCGTTTTGTTTCACGTAAGTTACTCGTCCGACAGGCAGTGGCACGATCTTAGCGATGTGAGCCCATCGGTGCAAATTTCCACAGAAAATCGCTGATCGGACTTGTTCGGCGTACAAGTGTACGCTATTGTGCGACTCGAAACTTTTTATAGTGCGACTTACAGAGGTATTGAATGAAACGTGCAGTGATTACTGGCCTGGGCATCGTTTCCAGCATCGGTAATAACCAGCAGGAAGTCCTGGCATCTCTGCGTGAAGGACGCTCCGGGATCACTTTCTCTGAAGAGTTTAAAGATTCTGGAATGCGTAGCCACGTATGGGGTAACGTTAAACTGGATACCACCGGTTTAATTGACCGTAAAGTGGTTCGTTTCATGAACGATGCCTCTATCTACGCCTATCTTTCCATGCAGGAAGCGATCAAGGATTCTGGTCTGAGCGAAGACGCTTACCAGAACAACCCACGCGTGGGCCTGATTGCAGGCTCCGGCGGTTCCTCTAAAGCTCAGGTGTTCGGTGCTGACGCCATGCGCAGCCCGCGCGGCCTGAAAGCGGTCGGTCCATACGTTGTGACCAAAGCGATGGGTTCAGCGGTTTCCGCGTGCCTGGCAACGCCGTTCAAAATCCACGGTGTGAACTACTCCATCAGCTCCGCATGTGCGACCTCCGCACACTGTATCGGTAATGCGGTTGAGCAGATCCAGCTGGGCAAACAGGACATCGTATTTGCTGGCGGCGGCGAAGAGCTGGGCTGGGAAATGGCCTGTGAGTTCGACGCGATGGGCGCACTGTCCACCAAATACAACGAAACGCCAGACAAAGCATCCCGTACCTATGATGCACACCGCGACGGTTTTGTTATCGCTGGCGGCGGCGGTATGGTTGTGGTTGAAGAGCTGGAACACGCTCTGGCGCGTGGCGCGCACATCTACGCTGAGATCGTGGGCTACGGCGCAACGTCTGACGGCGCTGACATGGTTGCTCCATCCGGCGAAGGCGCGGTGCGCTGCATGAAGATGGCGATGCACGGCGTTGATACCCCAATCGACTACCTGAACTCCCACGGCACCTCAACGCCGGTAGGTGACGTGAAAGAGCTGGGTGCGATCCGTGAAGTGTTCGGCGACAACAGTCCGGCTATCTCTGCAACCAAAGCCATGACCGGTCACTCTCTGGGTGCGGCGGGCGTGCAGGAAGCGATCTACTCTCTGCTGATGCTGGAAAACGGCTTTATCGCGCCAAGCATCAACATCGACGAGATGGACGAGCAGGCGGCAGGCCTGAACATCGTGACCGAAACCACCGAACGTGAGCTGACGACCGTTATGTCCAATAGCTTCGGTTTCGGCGGCACCAACGCCACGCTGGTGATGCGTAAGCTGAAAGCGTAAGCGTTTGAAGATATAGTAGAAGGGAGCCACGCGGCTCCCTTTTTTTATGCCTGAACACGGAGTTATGCATGAAGGCTGTTACCCCTGAGAAGAGCGCTCCTTCCGGGAACCTTTCCCTTTTCCGCATCGCCTTTGCGGTGTTTCTGACCTACATGACCGTTGGTCTGCCGCTGCCGGTGATCCCCTTGTTCGTTCACCAGGAGCTGGGCTATGGCAACACCATGGTCGGTATTGCGGTGGGCATTCAGTTTTTAGCGACGGTTTTAACCCGGGGCTACGCCGGTCGCCTGGCGGATCAGCACGGCGCAAAACGCTCGGCGTTGCAGGGCATGTTTGCCTGCGGGCTGGCGGGGGGAGCCTGGCTGCTGGCGGCGCTGTTGCCGATAGATGCAGCGTATAAATTCGCGCTGCTGGTGGCGGGGCGCCTGATCCTCGGCTTTGGCGAAAGCCAGCTGCTGACCGGCACCCTGACCTGGGGAATGGGGCTGGTGGGACCTGCGCGTTCCGGAAAAGTGATGTCCTGGAACGGGATGGCGATTTACGGCGCGCTGGCGGCAGGCGCACCACTGGGGCTGCTGATCCACAGCCAGTTTGGTTTTGCGGTGCTGGCAGGCACCACCATGGTATTACCGCTGCTGGCGTGGGCGTTTAACGGTTCGGTGCGCAAGGTGCCCGCCCATAAAGGCGAGCATCCTTCGCTGTGGAGCGTGGTGGGGCAAATCTGGCAACCGGGGCTTGGGCTGGCGCTTCAGGGAGTGGGCTTCGCGGTTATTGGTACCTTTGTCTCCCTCTATTTCATGAGCCGCGGCTGGGCGATGGCGGGCTTTACGCTGACGGCTTTTGGCGGCGCGTTTGTATTGATGCGCGTGTTGTTTGGCTGGATGCCGGATCGCTTTGGCGGCGTGAAGGTGGCGGTGGCGTCACTGGTCATTGAGACCGTGGGTCTGGTACTGCTCTGGCAGGCGCCGTCCGCATCCGTTGCGCTGCTGGGTGCGGCGTTAACCGGCTGCGGCTGCTCACTGATCTTCCCGGCGCTGGGCGTTGAAGTGGTTAAGCGCGTGGCTCCGCAGGTGCGCGGCACGGCGCTGGGCGGCTATGCGGCGTTTCAGGATATCTCTTACGGCATCACCGGGCCGCTGGCGGGGCTGCTTGCAACGTCGTTTGGCTATCCTTCCGTATTTCTCGCCGGTGCGGTGTCAGCGGTGGTGGGGATTGTGGTGACGCTGGTGGCGTTTCGCAGGTCGTAGTTTTTGCCCGTTGGCGCTCCGCTTACCGGGCCTACAACCGCGCGAACCGTAGGCCGGGTAAGGCGTAGCCGCCACCCGGCAGTTTTAAGCAACCAGCCAGAAAATCGCCAGCGCAATCAGCAACGCGATAAACATCAATCCCGGACGGGCAGAAAGCGTCTTGAACGTGTCAACAACGGGGGCAAACAGCGGGTTGTAGATCGGCTGAATGTTTCTTACCTCCGGCACACCGCCTTCCCGCTCGGCGCGGCGAACGAAGATCTGATTCAGTAAATCCTGTACCTGCGCGGTGGTCAGCACGGTTTGCGGTGTCGCCTGCCAGCTCTGCTGGGCGTAATCCCGGATCATATCGAACTCGTGCGGTTCCAGCGGTTGTTTCAGTGCCGCCTGTACGCTGTGCAGGGTCGGAGCGCTCTGGGTGCTAAGCGTCTGACGCGCCTGGAGCCAGGTGACCAGATGGGTAAACTGTTTTGCCGGGATCATCTCGCCCGCTTTCACACCGGAAAGTTCCAGCATAGATTGCCAGATAAGCTTTGTCGGTTCGCCGGTGGCGGCAGCCAGCTTAGTGACCATCTGCTTGAGCGTATTATGCTCCGCAGGCTGTAATGGCCGCTCTGTAGACGGGCGCTGTTGCGGCTGCGGGATAGAAAGCTGATTGCTTTGCAGCAGGGTCAACACGGTTTTCAGCTGTTCCGGCGAAAGCTGGCTCAGGGCGGTATGACCGTATTGCTGACGGATAAAATCACTCACCGCCTGACGATTATTCCCCTGGCCCAACAGCTCGGTCAGCTGCGAGATAATCTGGCGGGTAGTATGTTGCTGCTGTGCGCTGGTAAGACGCTGGTTCAGGTTTTGTTCGGCGGCAGGGAAATGGCGCGACTGTAGCGGCGCATCGTTTCTGACGCCCAAATCGTGCTTAACGCCGGCCCATACCTCTGCGTTTTGCTG
This sequence comes from Enterobacter cloacae complex sp. I1M, assembly GCF_014982425.1. Lineage (NCBI taxonomy): Bacteria > Pseudomonadati > Pseudomonadota > Gammaproteobacteria > Enterobacterales > Enterobacteriaceae > Enterobacter > Enterobacter cloacae complex sp. I1M. The sequence continues at coordinate 39,335 of NZ_JADCLG010000042.1, forward strand.
TGAGGTCAACGCAATAAGACGCGTGATAAGACGCTCCAGTACGGTGCGTTGCTGCGTGGAGAGCGGTTGTTCGCCTGGCGTGTTGGGCGTTACGGGGCCTTCACCCGGAGGGCGCGGAGGCGTACCTGAAATGGGCTGCATCGTCAAAAATCCTTAAAGTCAAACTCTGCGTAACCGGGCGGAGATATATGCCCGGCGGCGAGATTATGGCACACTTGGCAGGTTTACTTCCTCTCAAACAGGTACTCAGACGTGAAAATCCTCGTTGATGAAAATATGCCTTACGCCCGTGAGCTGTTCAGCCGCCTGGGTGAGGTTAAGGCTGTCCCTGGTCGCCCGATTCCGGTCAGCGAACTGGACGATGCAGACGCCCTGATGGTGCGCTCGGTGACCAAAGTAAATGAGGCGCTGCTCACCGGCAAAGGGGTTAAATTTGTCGGGACGGCAACGGCCGGGACCGATCATGTGGATGACCAGTGGCTTAAGCAGGCGGGGATTGGTTTTTCTGCGGCACCAGGCTGTAACGCCATTGCCGTCGTGGAATATGTATTCTCCTCGCTATTGATGCTGGCCGAGCGCGATGGTTTTGCGCTGAAAGACCGCACCGTCGGGATTGTGGGTGTGGGCAACGTGGGCGGACGTCTGCAAAAGCGTCTGGAAGCCTGGGGCATCCGCACTCTGCTGTGCGATCCGCCGCGTAAGGATAACGGCGATGAGGGCGATTTCCGCACGCTGGATGAGCTGGTCGACGAGTGCGACGTCATCACCTTCCATACGCCGCTCTTTAAAGAAGGGCCGTACAAGACTCTGCACCTGGCCGACGAAAAGCTGATCCGCCGTCTGAAGGCTGGCACTATTCTGATAAATGCCTGCCGGGGACCGGTGGTGGATAACGCGGCGCTGCTGACATGTCTCGACGAGGGACAAGATCTTAGCGTCGTACTGGACGTCTGGGAGCCAGAGCCGGATCTCAACGTCGCATTGCTGAATAAGGTGGACGTGGGTACCGCACATATCGCGGGTTATACCCTTGAAGGCAAAGCGCGTGGTACAACCCAGGTGTTTGAGGCTTACAGCGCCTTTATCGGCCATCCGCAGCAGGTCGCGCTGGATACGCTGCTGCCCGCCCCGGAATTTGGTCGCATTACCCTTCATGGACCGCTGGATGAGGCAACGCTGAAAAGACTGGTGCATTTGGTGTATGATGTGCGCCGCGATGACGCGCTGCTGCGTAAAGTGGCGGGTATTCCGGGTGAGTTTGACAAGCTGCGCAAAAATTACCTTGAGCGCCGCGAGTGGTCCTCCCTGTATGTGATGTGCGATGACGCCCCCGCGGCGGCGCTGTTGCATCAGCTGGGATTTAACGCCGTTCACCACCCGGCACGTTAATGTCTTCTTAATGCTCCCTGTCGGATATTCCGGCAGGGACGCTTTTTTATTTCTGGAGTAAACCACCATGTCTGAAGGCTGGAACATTGCCATTTTGGGTGCCACTGGCGCCGTGGGCGAAGCCCTGCTTGAAACCCTTGCTGAGCGTCAGTTCCCGGTGGGCGACATTTACGCGCTGGCGCGTACCGACAGCGCAGGAGAACATCTGCGTTTCGGCGGGAAATCCGTGATGGTGCAGGATGCCGCCGCGTTTGACTGGACACAGGCTCAGCTTGCGTTTTTTGCCGCAGGTGCGGAAGCCACGGCATCCTACATTGAAGAAGCGACCAATTCAGGCTGTCTGGTGATCGACCTGAGCGGCCTGTTCTCCCTGGAGCCGGATGTGCCGCTGGTGGTGCCGGACGTCAACCCGTTTGTGCTGGCTGACTACCGCAACCGCAATATCATTGCAGTACCGAACAGCCTCACCAGCCAGCTGCTGACCGCGCTGAAGCCGCTGATCGACGACGGTGGCCTGTCGCGTATTTCCGTGACCAGCCTGCTGTCAGCCTCCGCTAACGGCAAAAAAGCCGTAGACGCACTGGCAGGGCAGAGCGCGAAGCTGCTGAACGGTATCCCGATCGACGAAGATGATTTCTTTGGCCGCCAGCTGGCGTTCAACATGCTGCCGCTGCTGCCGGATCGTGAAGGTTCGGTGCGGGAAGAGCGTCGTATCGTCGATGAAGCACGCAAAATTCTGCAGGATGACGGTCTGATGATCTCCGCGAACGTTGTGCAGTCTCCGGTCTTTTACGGCCACGCGCAGATGGTCGGGTTTGAAGCCCTGCGTCCGCTGGCGGCTGAAGAAGCCCGCGACGCGTTTGGCCGCGGAGAGGACCTTGTCCTGTCCGAAGAGAGTGAATTCCCGACGCAGGTGGGCGACGCTACCGGCAGCGCGCATCTCTCTGTAGGCTGCGTGCGTAACGATTACGGTATGCCTGAGCAGGTGCAGTTCTGGTCCGTTGCCGACAACGTGCGTTTTGGCGGCGCGCTGATGGCGGTCAAAATCGCGGAAAAACTGGTGCAGGAGTATCTGTACTGATGTCAGATGTGGAACAAAAGCCGGTCCACAGAATTGCCCTCGGCATTGAATACGATGGCAGTAAATACTATGGCTGGCAGCGGCAGAATGAGGTGCGCAGCGTCCAGGAGAAGCTGGAGAAAGCGCTCTCTCAGGTGGCGAATGAACCGATAAGCGTCTTCTGTGCGGGCCGCACCGATGCCGGCGTTCACGGCACGGGACAGGTAGTGCATTTTGACACCACCGCCGTGCGCAAAGACGCGGCCTGGACGCTGGGTGTAAATGCGAATTTGCCTGGTGACATTGCCGTGCGTTGGGTGAAAGCTGTGCCGGATGATTTTCACGCGCGTTTCAGCGCGACGGCGCGGCGCTACCGTTATGTCATCTACAACCAGCGCCTGCGCCCGGCGGTGTTAAGCCAGGGCGTGACGCATTTTTATGAACCGCTGGATGCAGAACGTATGCAGCGTGCGGCGCAGTGTCTGATTGGAGAGAATGATTTTACGTCGTTTCGTGCGGTGCAGTGTCAGTCCCGTACGCCGTGGCGTAACGTCATGCACATTAACGTCAGTCGTTATGGCGCGTATGTGGTGGTGGATATCAAAGCCAATGCCTTTGTACATCATATGGTGCGGAATATTGTAGGCAGCCTGATGGAAGTGGGCGCCGGACACCAGCCGGAGAGCTGGATTGCAGAACTGCTGGCAGCGAAGGACAGAACGCTTGCGGCAGCAACGGCGAAAGCGGAAGGTCTGTATCTGGTTTCGGTGGATTATCCGGACCGGTTCGACCTGCCAAAACCGCCAATGGGCCCGCTGTTTTTAGCGGACTAAACAAAGGCGCAATTAGGGCTTAGACAATATGGACGTAATACGTTTTCTGATTGATTTCATCCTGCACATTGATGTTCACCTGGCGGAGCTGGTCGCGCAGTACGGCGTCTGGGTATACGCCATTCTGTTCCTCATTCTGTTCTGTGAAACCGGCCTTGTGGTTACGCCGTTCCTGCCGGGAGATTCACTGCTGTTCGTGGCGGGCGCGTTATCCGCACTGCCAACGAATGACCTGAATGTCCACCTGATGGTCGTCCTGATGATCATCGCCGCGATTATTGGTGATGCGGTCAACTACACTATCGGGCGGGTGTTTGGCGAGCGGTTGTTCAGTAATCCGGACTCGAAGATTTTCCGCCGCAGTTATTTAGATAAGACCCATGCGTTCTATGAACGCCATGGCGGTAAAACCATTATCCTTGCCCGTTTTGTGCCTATTGTGCGCACATTTGCACCGTTTGTGGCGGGAATGGGTCACATGTCCTATCGTCATTTTGCCATGTACAACGTGGTGGGCGCGCTGCTGTGGGTACTGCTGTTTACCTATGCGGGCTACCTGTTTGGCGATCTGCCGGTGGTTCAGGAAAACCTTAAGTTACTGATTGTAGCGATTATTGTGCTTTCCGTTCTGCCGGGTGTGATCGAAATTATTCGTCACAAACGCGCGGCGGCAAAACAAGCGAAGTAAATGCACGCTGGCGGTTCGACCACTTTTTTATCCAAAGTTTCGGGCTGTTATGTTTTAATGTGCAACATTCATGGTCTGTTGGAGGCAAAAATGGCATTATTCGCCTCTTACAGCAAAACTGGCATACGACCAGGTTCAGGCAGAAAGGTTATCAATGAGCTGGATTGAACGAATTAAAAGCAACATTACCCCAACGCGTAAAGCGAGCATTCCTGAAGGGGTATGGACGAAGTGTGATAGCTGCGGCCAGGTTCTGTATCGCGCAGAGCTGGAACGCAATCTTGAGGTGTGTCCGAAGTGTGACCACCATATGCGTATGTCGGCGCGCAACCGCCTGCATAGCCTGCTGGACGAAGGTTCTCTGGTAGAACTGGGCAGCGAACTGGAGCCAAAAGATGTGCTTAAGTTCCGCGACTCCAAAAAATACAAAGATCGTCTGGCCTCTGCACAGAAAGAGACCGGCGAGAAAGACGCGCTGATCGTCATGAAAGGCACCCTGCATGAGATGCCGGTGGTTGCCGCCGCGTTTGAGTTCGCCTTTATGGGCGGCTCAATGGGCTCTGTGGTTGGTGCGCGTTTCGTGCGTGCCGTTGAGCAGGCGCTGGAAGACAACTGCCCGCTGATCTGCTTCTCCGCCTCCGGTGGCGCACGAATGCAGGAAGCGCTGATGTCCCTGATGCAGATGGCGAAAACCTCTGCCGCGCTGGCGAAAATGCAGGAGCGCGGTCTGCCGTACATCTCGGTACTGACCGACCCAACCATGGGCGGCGTTTCTGCAAGCTTCGCGATGCTGGGCGACCTGAACATCGCTGAGCCAAAAGCGCTGATCGGCTTTGCCGGTCCTCGCGTTATCGAGCAGACCGTACGTGAGAAACTGCCGCCGGGCTTCCAGCGCAGTGAGTTCCTCATTGAGAAGGGTGCTATCGACATGATCGTCCGCCGCCCGGAGATGCGCCTCAAACTGGCAAGCGTCCTGGCGAAGCTGATGAATCTGCCGTCGCCGAGCCCGGACGAGCCGCGCGAAGGCGTGGTGGTACCGGATCAGGAACCCGAGGCCTGATAACTGAAAAGGGCAGGGCCAAATGGCGCTGCCCTTTTGCTTTCTAAACCATTAATGACAACCGGGCATCATGGAAAATAAAAGCATTCCTCAAGCCACGTCGCCCCTGGCCGCGTGGCTTTCTTATCTGGAAAACCTGCACAGTAAAACTATCGACATGGGCCTTAAGCGCGTAAGCCAGGTTGCCGCGCGCCTTGACGTGCTGAAACCTGCGCCTTTCGTGTTTACCGTGGCCGGCACTAACGGTAAAGGCACCACCTGCCGCACGCTGGAATCTGTCCTGATGGCAGCCGGTTATAAGGTAGGCGTTTACAGCTCGCCGCATCTGGTGCGCTACACCGAGCGCGTGCGGGTGCAAAACACCGAGCTGGCCGAATCGGCCCATACGGCGTCGTTTGCCGCTATCGAAGCCGCGCGCGGCGATACCTCATTAACCTATTTCGAATACGGCACCCTGTCGGCGCTGTGGCTGTTTAAGCAGGCGCAACTGGACGTGGTGATCCTGGAAGTGGGTCTGGGTGGACGTCTGGATGCCACAAATATGGTAGATGCGGATGTCGCCGTCGTCACCAGCATCGCGCTGGATCACACCGACTGGCTGGGGCCCGACCGCGAAAGCATTGGCCGTGAGAAGGCCGGTATTTTCCGGGCCGATAAGCCTGCCGTGGTTGGCGAACCGGACATGCCGCATACCATCGCTGAAGTGGCGAAAGAGAAGGGTGCTCGACTGCTGCGTCGCGGCGTGGACTGGCAGTATGAGGTGCAGGACAACGGCTGGCGCTTTAGCGACGCACAGGGCGTACTGGAGAATCTGCCGCTGCCGCAGGTGCCACAGCCTAACGCGGCGACTGCGCTGGCAGCCCTGCGCGCCAGCGGATTAGCGGTAAGCGAGCAGGCAATCCGCGATGGCATTCAGAACGCACTGTTACCGGGACGTTTTCAGATTGTGATTGAGTCGCCGCGTCTGATTCTGGATGTTGCACATAACCCGCATGCGGCGGCGTACCTCGCAGGACGTCTCAAATCGTTACCAAAAACCGGGCGCGTGCTGGCGGTTATCGGTATGCTTCATGATAAAGATATCGGCGGCACGCTGGCCTGCATGGAGAGTGTGGTCGATAGCTGGTATTGTGCTCCTCTGGAAGGGCCGCGCGGCGCGACTGCTGAGCAGTTGATGGAACATCTCGGCAAAGGCGAAATCTACAGCAGTGTGGTTTCGGCCTGGCGTGCCGCGATGGCGGAGGCTAAACCAGAAGATACCGTGCTGGTGTGTGGGTCATTCCACACGGTGGCACATGTCATGGAAGTGATGGACGCGGGGAGAACCGGTGGCGAGTAAGTTTCAGAACCGTTTAACAGGAACCATTGTGCTGGTCGCGCTCGGGGTGATTATTCTCCCGGGATTGCTCGACGGGCAGAAAAAGCATTACCAGGATGAATTTGCGGCCATTCCGCTGGTACCCAAACCGGGCGATCGCGACGAGCCCGATATGCTGCCAGCGGCAACGCAGGCGCTGCCAGCCCAGCCGCCTGAAGGCGCAGCGGAAGAGGTGCGCGCAGGTGATGCAGCCGCGCCGTCTCTTGACCCGTCGCGTCTGGCGACGAACAATAACATCGAGATTGATCCGGTGCCGGTAGAACAGCCTAAGCCTGTTGAGAAGCCGAAACCGGTGGAGAAGCCGCAGCCGAAACCGCAGCGGGATAAAGCGGCCGAGCAACTGGCAGCCGCTTCAGAAACGCCACCGCCGGCGAAACAGGACGCGGCCCCTACCGGCAAAGCCTATGTCGTTCAGCTCGGTGCATTGAAAAATGCAGATAAGGTCAATGAGATTGTGAGTAAACTGCGCGGCGCGGGATACCGTGTTTATACTTCACCCACCACGCCGGTACAGGGTAAAATTACCCGTATCCTCGTGGGGCCGGATGCGTCTAAAGATAAGCTCAAAGGTTCGCTTGGCGAGCTGAAGCAGATCTCCGGGCTGAGCGGTGTGGTGATGAACTACAGCGCAAACTGACAGAAATTACCCCCTCACCCTAACCCTCTCCCCAAAGGGGCGAGGGGACGGTTTGCTCCCTCTCCCTTGAGGGAGAGGGCCGGGGTGAGGGGGAGGTAGACGTTCACAGAAACGTCAAAGGTGCGGTGGCGTTGAGCATTTTTTCAGCGCCTTTTTTATTTACGCGTGGGAAGGAAATCCCTACGCAAACGTTTTCTTTTTCTGTTAGAATTCGCCCCGAACTGGATGACAGGGCGTTTAATCGTGGGACACATATGGTCTGGATTGATTACGCCATCATTGCGGTGATTGGTTTTTCCTGTCTGGTTAGCCTGATCCGTGGCTTTGTTCGTGAAGCGTTATCGCTGGTAACCTGGGGTTGTGCTTTCTTTGTTGCCAGTCATTACTACACTTACCTGTCTGTCTGGTTCACGGGCTTTGAAGATGAACTGGTCCGAAACGGAATCGCCATCGCGGTGCTGTTTATCGCGACGCTGATTGTCGGCGCTATCGTCAATTACGTGATAGGTCAGCTGGTCGAGAAAACCGGTCTGTCAGGAACGGACAGGGTGCTCGGCATCTGTTTCGGCGCGTTGCGAGGCGTGCTCATTGTGGCCGCGATCCTGTTCTTCCTGGATACCTTTACCGGGTTCTCCAAAAGTGAAGACTGGCAAAAATCGCAGCTCATTCCGGAGTTCAGCTTCATCATCAGATGGTTCTTTGACTATCTGCAAAGCTCGTCGAGTTTCTTGCCCAGGGCATAAACCCTGAGATGTGGCTTAACGAGGAAAAGACGAATGTGCGGTATTGTCGGTATCGCCGGTTTCATGCCGGTAAACCAGTCGATTTATGACGCGTTAACGGTGCTTCAGCACCGTGGGCAGGATGCTGCGGGTATCATCACCATTGATGCAAACAACTGCTTCCGTTTACGCAAGGCGAATGGCCTGGTAAACGATGTGTTTGAAGCCCGCCATATGCAGCGTCTGCAAGGTAATATGGGGATCGGTCACGTTCGTTATCCTACTGCTGGCAGTTCCAGCGCCTCTGAGGCTCAGCCTTTTTATGTTAACTCCCCGTATGGCATCACGCTTGCCCACAATGGCAATCTGACCAATGCCCACGAGCTGCGTAAAAAGCTGTTCGAAGAGAAACGTCGCCACATTAACACCACCTCTGATTCTGAAATCCTGCTCAATATCTTTGCCAGCGAACTGGATAACTTCCGCCATTATCCGCTGGAAGCAGACAACATTTTTGCCGCCGTTGCCGCGACTAACCGCCTGATCCGTGGCGCGTACGCTTGCGTAGCGATGATCATCGGTCACGGCATGGTGGCCTTCCGCGATCCAAACGGCATTCGCCCGCTGGTGCTCGGCAAACGAGACCTCGGCGATGGCCGTTCCGAGTACATGGTTGCCTCCGAAAGCGTGGCGCTGGACACGCTGGGCTTCGAATTCCTGCGTGATGTCGCGCCAGGCGAAGCGGTCTACATCACCGAGAAGGGCCAGCTGTTTACCCGCCAGTGCGCCGACAACCCGGTGAGCAACCCGTGCCTGTTCGAATACGTTTACTTCGCGCGTCCTGACTCGTTCATCGACAAAATTTCCGTTTACAGCGCGCGCGTCAACATGGGGACGAAGCTGGGCGAGAAGATTGCCCGCGAGTGGGACGATCTCGACATCGACGTCGTGATCCCAATCCCTGAAACCTCTTGTGATATCGCGCTGGAAATTGCCCGTATTCTGGACAAGCCGTACCGTCAGGGCTTCGTGAAAAACCGCTACGTTGGCCGCACCTTTATCATGCCGGGCCAGCAGCTGCGTCGTAAGTCCGTACGTCGTAAGCTAAACGCTAACCGTGCCGAGTTCCGCGACAAGAATGTGCTGCTGGTGGACGACTCCATTGTGCGCGGCACGACGTCTGAGCAGATCATCGAGATGGCGCGTGAGGCCGGGGCGAAGAAAGTATATCTCGCCTCCGCAGCGCCGGAAATTCGCTTCCCGAACGTGTATGGCATTGATATGCCAACCGCTAATGAGCTGATTGCGCATGGCCGAGAAGTGGATGAGATTCGCCAGATCATCGGGGCCGACGGCCTGATTTTCCAGGATCTGAACGATCTGATCGATGCGGTGCGCGCCGAGAACCCGGATATTCAGCAGTTCGAATGCTCGGTATTCAATGGGATCTACGTGACAAAAGACGTAGACCAGCAGTATCTCGACTACCTTGATTCTCTGCGTAACGACGATGCGAAAGCCGTCCAGCTGCAAAACGATCTCGAAAGCTTAGAGATGCACAACGAAGGTTAATGCTCCGGCAAGTGAGGGCGAATGCCCTCACTTGCAACTCCCCGTAAAATCCTGCACAGTCAGCCCTGAAATCAGCAAGGGCAAAAATCATGAAACGACTCATTGTAGGGATCAGCGGTGCCAGCGGCGCGATTTATGGCGTCCGGCTGTTACAGGTGCTGCGTGACGTTGCAGGCGTAGAAACTCATCTGGTGATGAGCCAGGCGGCGCGTCAGACCCTCTCTCTTGAAACCGATCTCTCTCTGCGCGACGTTCAGGCGCTGGCTGATGTTGTCCACGATGCCCGCGATATCGCCGCCAGCATCTCTTCGGGCTCGTTTAAAACGGCCGGCATGGTTATTTTGCCCTGTTCGATTAAAACCCTCTCCGGTATCGTAAACAGCTATACCGACACGCTGGTGACGCGTGCGGCGGACGTGGTGCTGAAAGAGCGTCGTCCTCTGGTGCTCTGCGTGCGGGAAACGCCGCTGCACCTGGGACATCTGCGTTTAATGACGCAGGCAGCCGAACTGGGAGCTGTGATAATGCCGCCGGTCCCCGCGTTCTATCATCGTCCACAAACGCTGGACGATGTCATCAACCAGACCGTTAACCGCGTGCTGGATCAGTTCAATATAGACCTGCCGGAAGATCTCTTTACCCGCTGGCAGGGGGCGTGAGGCTGTGCACAAACAAGGTGCATGAAATGACTGTTTGCCCTGTTTCAGGGCAAAACTGCAACCGCGATCATATCCTCGACATTTAATTCGCTTTTTCCCTTTTTCTCTTTCCGGTTCGTTCGGCAGACCTGCTATCTTTCACCATTAAGGCAGTATCGCAACGTTTTATTAACATATTTAACGTCGTAGTTTTAACCCGACGACAATGTGGCATAAGACCTGCAAGAGCAGCCTGCAACACAACACGCAACATAAACCATAATAAAATCACGGTTCTTGAGGGTAAATGTATGAAGAAGACGGTTCTGGCTCTGTCTTTGCTCGTGGGCTTGAGTGCAGCAGCAAGTAGCTATGCAGCGCTACCACAGACAGTTCGTATCGGTACAGACGCAACCTACGCGCCTTTCTCCTCCAAGGATGCGAAAGGCGACTTCGTGGGGTTTGATATCGATCTGGGAAATGAGATGTGCAAACGCATGGAAGTGAAATGCACATGGGTGGGCAGTGACTTTGACGCGCTGATCCCGTCGCTGAAAGCCAAGAAAATTGATGCCATTATCTCTTCTCTCTCCATCACGGAAAAACGTCAGCAGGAGATCGCCTTCTCAGAGAAGCTCTACGCTGCCGACTCACGTTTGATTGCCGCGAAAGGCTCGCCAATCCAGCCGACCATCGACTCGCTGAAAGGCAAACATGTTGGCGTGCTTCAGGGCTCGACCCAGGAAGGTTACGCCAATGCTAACTGGCGCGAGAAAGGCGTCGATGTGGTCGCTTACCAGAACCAGGATCTGATCTACTCTGACCTGGCGGCAGGCCGTCTGGATGCCGCGTTTCAGGATGAAGTCGCCGCGAGCGAAGGCTTCCTGAAACAGCCTGCGGGTAAAGAGTACGCCTTTGCCGGCCCGTCGGTGAAAGACAAAAAATACTTTGGCGACGGCACCGGTATTGGTCTGCGTAAGGATGATACCGAGTTGAAAGCCGCCTTCGACAAAGCGTTTAATGAGCTGCGTAAAGACGGTACCTACGACAAACTGGCGAAGAAATACTTTGATTTCAACGTCTACGGTGATTAATACCTGAATGAGATGCACTGATGTGGTGCATCTTTAGGGGAAGTGTTCCAGTATGGTGCAAGCAATGCACCATATTGGACCGCCGTGTGCATAGTTAAGCATTTTAAATGCAAAAATTCCCGTTCAGAGGCATTAATCTTTGCCTGAGTGAGGGGATTAATGGCACATTAACGGCACCCCGTAGTCGTAAAATCTCGTATTTAGACAGTTTGTTGAGGACAGATATGAAAAAACTGGTGTTGTCACTTTCTCTGGTACTGGCCTTTTCCAGCGCCACCGCAGCATTCGCAGCCATTCCGCAGAAAATTCGTATTGGGACTGACCCAACCTACGCGCCTTTCGAATCGAAAAATGCGAAGGGGGAACTGGTCGGTTTTGACATCGATCTGGCTAACGAGCTGTGCAAACGCATTAAAGCGCAATGTACCTACGTTGAAAACCCGCTGGACGCGCTAATCCCGTCCCTGAAAGCGAAAAAAATTGACGTGATCATGTCCTCCCTGTCTATCACCGAAAAACGTCAGCAGGAGATTGCCTTCACGGACAAACTCTACGCGGCTGACTCACGTCTGGTGGTGGCGAAATCCTCTGACATTCAGCCAACCCTTGAATCTCTGAAGGGCAAACGCGTGGGCGTGTTGCAGGGTACGACGCAGGAAACCTACGGTAACGAGCACTGGGCGCCAAAGGGGATTGAAATTGTCTCTTACCAGGGTCAGGAAAACATCTACGCAGACCTGACGGCAGGCCGTATTGACGCGGCATTCCAGGATGAAGTGGCGGCAAGCGAAGGCTTCCTGAAACAGCCTGTGGGTAAAGATTACAAGTTCGGCGGTCCGTCCATTAAGGACGAAAAACTCTTTGGCGTTGGCACCGGTATGGGCCTGCGGAAAGAAGACAACGAACTGCGTGAAGCCCTGAACAAAGCGTTCGCCGAGATGCGCGCGGACGGCACCTACGACAAGCTGGCGAAAAAGTACTTCGATTTTAATGTTTACGGCGGCTAATCGCCCCGTCTGATAACGTGCGGCCCCTCCCGTTGCGGGAGGGGAAAAGACACGGTTCCACCACTCACGAGACGACAGGGCACGCGGTATGCTGTACGGATTTTCTGGCGTTATTTTACAGGGCGCGCTTGTCACCCTTGAGCTGGCTATCAGCTCCGTGGTGCTGGCGGTGCTGATAGGCCTGGCGGGCGCGGGGGCAAAGTTATCCGCCAACAGACCGCTGGCGCTGATATTTGAAGGCTATACCACGCTGATTCGCGGCGTGCCTGACCTGGTGCTGATGCTGCTGATCTTTTATGGCCTGCAAATCGCACTTAACGGCGTCACGGATGCCATCGGCATGGATCAGATCGATATCGACCCGATGGTGGCCGGTATTATTACCCTTGGTTTTATCTACGGTGCTTATTTCACTGAGACCTTTCGCGGCGCTTACATGGCCGTGCCGAAAGGGCACATTGAAGCGGCGACCGCCTACGGTTTTACCTCCTCACAAACGTTTCGCCGGATCATGTTCCCGGCCATGATGCGCTACGCGCTGCCGGGCATCGGTAACAACTGGCAGGTTATTCTCAAGGCAACGGCGCTGGTCTCCCTGCTGGGTCTGGAAGATGTGGTGAAGGCCACGCAGCTGGCGGGTAAAAGCACCTGGGAACCGTTCTATTTTGCGGTAGTCTGCGGCGTAATCTATCTGGTCTTTACGACCGTCTCCAATGGTGTGCTGCTTCTGCTCGAACGTCGCTACTCCGTGGGTGTGAAGAGGGCTGACCTGTGATTGAGATTATTCAGGAGTACTGGAAATCCCTGCTGTGGACGGATGGCTACCGCTTTACTGGCGTGGCGATCACGCTGTGGCTGCTGATCTCCTCGGTGGTCATGGGCGGCATTCTGGCGGTGTTTCTCGCCATTGGCCGCGTGTCGAACAATAAATTTATCCAGTTTCCGATCTGGCTGTTCACCTACGTGTTTCGCGGTACGCCGCTGTACGTGCAGCTGCTGGTGTTCTATTCCGGAATGTACACGCTGGAGATCGTGAAAGGCACCGAGATGCTGAACGCGTTCTTCCGCAGCGGTCTGAACTGTACGGTGCTGGCGCTGACCCTTAATACCTGCGCCTATACCACCGAGATCTTCGCCGGGGCCATCCGTTCTGTGCCGCACGGTGAGATTGAGGCGGCGCGCGCGTACGGCTTCTCGTCCGTGAAGCTCTACCGCTGTATTATTCTGCCTTCGGCGCTGCGTATTGCGCTGCCGGCCTACAGCAACGAAGTGATTTTAATGCTGCATTCGACGGCACTGGCGTTTACCGCCACGGTGCCGGATCTGTTAAAGATTGCCCGCGATATTAACTCTGCCACCTACCAGCCGTTTACGGCGTTTGGTATTGCGGCAGTGCTCTATTTGATCATTTCTTACGTCCTGATCAGCCTGTTCCGTAAGGCTGAAAAACGCTGGTTGCAGCATATAAAACCGTCGACGCACTGAGAATTTATGATGGCTGAGAACAAATTAAACGTAATTGATTTGCACAAGCGCTACGGCGAACATGAAGTGCTGAAAGGGGTGTCGCTGGAGGCTAACGCGGGCGACGTGATCAGTATTATCGGCTCATCAGGTTCGGGTAAAAGTACCTTCCTGCGCTGCATCAACTTCCTCGAAAAGCCGAGCGAAGGGTCGATTGTGGTGAGCGGACAGAACATCAACATGGTCCGTGATAAAGACGGCCAGCTTAAAGTGGCGGATAAAAACCAGCTGCGCCTGCTGCGTACGCGTCTGACAATGGTGTTCCAGCACTTCAATCTCTGGAGCCACATGACGGTGCTGGAGAACGTGATGGAAGCGCCGGTTCAGGTGCTCGGCTTAAGCAAGCAGGAAGCCCGCGAGCGTGCGGTGAAATACCTGGCGAAAGTGGGGATCGACGAGCGGCAGCAGATCAAATATCCGGTGCACCTGTCAGGGGGACAGCAGCAGCGTGTTTCCATCGCCCGCGCGCTGGCGATGGAGCCGGAAGTATTGCTGTTTGACGAACCGACTTCCGCGCTGGATCCTGAACTCGTTGGCGAAGTGCTGCGCATCATGCAGAAGCTGGCGGAAGAGGGCAAAACGATGGTGGTGGTGACGCACGAGATGGGCTTTGCCCGTAACGTTTCTAACCACGTTATCTTCCTGCATCAGGGCAAGATTGAGGAGCAGGGGCATCCGGACGAAGTGCTGGCGAACCCGCAAAGCCCGCGTTTGCAGCAGTTCCTGAAAGGCTCGTTGAAGTAGGTTTGGCCTTTCTCCCTCTCCCTGTGGGAGAGGGCCGGGGTGAGGGCATCAGCCCCAGAGCCGCCCAATTGCCCGGTGGCGCTTCGCTTTCCGGGCCTACAAAAACCGTAGGCCGGGCAAACGCAGTGTCGCCCAGCATTCAGACCGCACCACACTCCAGCCGATACACCCAGTCGTCATACCGTACGCCGTTAATCTCGTACGCCTTCTCCAGTACCTGCGTGCGCACAAAACCTGCTTTCTCAAGAACCCGCACCGACCCGCCATTATCCGCCAGCACGTACGCGTTTATCGCCTTCACGCCCGTCTGGTTAAATGCATACTCACACACCGCCCGCAGCGCCTCGCTGGCAATGCCTTTTCCCTGCGCGTCAGGCACAACCGTGTAGCCAATATCCGCCTCTTCACGGTTCGCCGCACTGATTTGCAGGCCGATATCCCCGAGCGGCGTAACGTCGTTATGCAGACGGATCACAAAGACATGCTCCGCCATCAGGCGCGCGGCAAATACGCGGCGCGTCTCTTTTTCAGGCATGATAGCGGCCATATAGCGCATGATGTTGGGGTCTTCGCGCAGAGAGCGAAAGAACGCCCAGTCAGAAGGTTCGAAAGGGGTGAGGTGAAGCCGGGTTGTGGTGATGGTTGCCATAGTTACGCCATATCATCCAGAGATGGCGTATAACTCTAACATATTCACTGCACCACATCCCCCAGCGCCTCTTCCAGGTCATACCAGCGGAACGTAAATCCGGCCGCTTCCAGCCGTTTTGGCAGCGCGCGCTGGCCGCCCAGCACCAGCACCGAAGATTCGCCCATCAACAGCCGAATCGCCGTCGCAGGCACGCGCAGTACCGCCGGGCGATGCAGGGCATGACCCAGGGCGTGAGCAAACTGTTCATTACGTACGGGGTAGGGAGATACCATGTTAAACGGCCCGCGCAGGTCGTTATCCAGCAGCCAGAGAATACCGTTGACCATATCGTCGATATGGATCCACGCCAGATACTGACGACCGTTGCCAATGGGCCCGCCAAGCCCCATTTTAAACGGCGGCAACATTTTACCGAGAATACCGCCTTTCGGAGCAAGCACCACGCCGGTGCGCAGCAGGCAGACGCGGGTGTTATCGCTCTGCGCCCCGCAGGCAATGCGCTCCCACTGGGCGCAGAGTTTATGGGTAAACTCGTTGTGCGGCGGCTCTTCTTCGGTCACCACCACTTCACCAAGATCGCCATAGTAGCCTGTTGCAGAGCCGGAAATCAGCACCGAGGGCGGCATCTCGCTGTTACGAATCAGCTCAACCAGCCTTTCGGTCATGTTCCAGCGGCTGCTGCATAAACGCTGTTTTTGCTCTTCGGTCCAGCGTTTATCAGCGATTGGTTCGCCTGCAAGGTTGATGACGGCGTCAAAGCCGTTCAGATCCTGCCGTTCCGCCAGGCCTTTCCAGATCTCAACGCCGGTGCCCAGCACCTGGCGCGCTTTCTCCGGGCTGCGCGTGACCACGGTAATGTCGTGATGCAACGTCTGCAAACGTGGAATGAGATGGCGACCAATCAGCCCCGTACCGCCGGTGAGCAGGATCTTCATACAACCTCCAGGTTTACGCCTGGCGCTGCCAGCTTAACGTCATGGAGACGGAGTCGGCGTAGCGCAGGGCGTGAAGTTTATCGATCTCCACTTCAGCATAAGTGACCCAGTGGTGTTCGCGTGCGATGTCGAGCACATCCTGAGTTAATTTTTCCAGTAGCGCAAAACGGTTGTTCTCAACGTACTGGATGATGCTTTTGGTGATCGTGCGATAGTTCAGCGCGTCATTGATGTCTTCGCTGGCGCGCGCCTTGTCTGCCGGGTAATGGATCACGACATTCACCACGATATCCTGGCGATTCGCGATCTCTTCCTCTTTGATACCAATGAATGTACGTAAGCGAAGGTTTTTTATACGAATAATAGCGTCATGCTGGGACATTGCAGGTCTTCTCCGTGTCAGTATTTTTACCTCATCATACATGAGGAGAACACCTGCACCCAACGGGGCACAGGCTCAAATCTGATGGATTTTTTGCATGGCGCGTTCGGTTGCCGGGCGGGTCCGGATGCGCTCAAACCAGTTGTTCACCGCCGGATAAGTGGCCAGGTCGATCCGGTGGCGTTCATGGGTGTTAATCCACGGCCAGCAGGCGATATCTGCGATGCTGTAATGCTCACCTCCCAGCCACGGTGATTTTTCCAGCCGACGGTTCAGGACCCCGTACAGGCGCTGGGTTTCGACCTGATATCGCTCAATGGCGTAAGGGATCGTCTGCGGCGCATAGGCGGTAAAGTGATGATTCTGCCCCAGCATCGGCCCCAGGCCGCTCGACTGCCAGAATAACCATTGCAGCGTGTGATGACGCTCGCGCAACTCCCCGCTCAGGAGCTTGCCGGTTTTCTCTGCCAAATAAAGCAAAATCTCTCCGGACTCAAACAGGCTTAACGGTTTGCCCCCGTCAGAAGGCAGGTTATCAATGATGGCCGGAATTTTATTGTTGGGCGAGATGGCCAGAAAAACGGGGCGGAACTGATCGCCTTTGCTGATATCCACGCGAATGATCCGGTAGTCCAGTTCGGCTTCTTCAAGAAAGAGGGTGATCTTATGGCCATTAGGGGTGGGGGCATAATAGAGATCTATCATTCTCAACTCCTGTCAGTGCGAATAGTGTTGCCATGAAAAATCAGTATAGGTGCTTGTTGTAAATCGTGAGTTTTCATCAAGTGACAGCGAGGCAAAGAGATTATATGTTGAGTGAAAACCGATCAGCCGATGAGGATGTTATGAGCCAGCCTGTAATAACGTTGTGGTCCGATGCGAACTTTTTTTCTCCTTATGTCATGAGCGTTTATGTGGCGCTGGCAGAAAAGGGGCTAACTTTTAGTCTGAAAACCGTTGACCTGGACAGCGGCGAACATCTGAAGCCTCAGTGGCAGGGTTACGCGCTCACCCGCCGTGTCCCTGTGCTGGAGATTGACGGTTTTGAGTTGAGTGAATCCTCAGCGATTGACGAGTACCTTGAAGACCGCTTTGCCCCACCAGAGTGGGAACGCATCTATCCTCACGATCTGCAAAAGCGCGCCCGCGTCCGCCAGATCCAGGCGTGGCTGCGTAGCGACCTGGTGCCGATTCGCACAGAACGCTCCACGGACGTGGTGTTCGCTGGCGTCAAAAAGCCCGCCCTCAGCGAGGAAGGCTTATCCAGCGCCCGGAAGCTGATTGATACCGCGTCATCGCTGCTGTCACAGGGTAACCCAAACCTGTTTGGCGAGTGGTGTATTGCCGACACCGATCTGGCGCTGATGCTCAATCGCCTGATCCTCAACGGCGATGACGTCCCACAGCTGCTGGTGGATTACGCCACCTTCCAGTGGCAACGCGCGTCGGTACAGCGCTATCTGGCACTCTCTGCTAAGCGCGCGGGCTGATAAGACGGGGCGCTTGAGGTATGATAGGGCAGTCTGTATTCCCGAGGAGTAACTGATGAAACTGATGTTTGCGTCGGATATTCATGGATCGCTGCCCGCGACCGAACGCGTGCTTTCTCTGTTCGTCCAAAGCGGGGCGCAATGGCTGGTGATCCTGGGCGATGTGTTAAACCACGGCCCACGCAATGCGTTGCCGGAAGGCTATGCTCCCGCGCAGGTGGCGGAAAAACTTAATCATTTTGCCTCGCGCATTATCGCCGTTCGCGGCAACTGCGACAGCGAAGTTGACCAGATGCTGCTGCAATTTCCCATCACCGCTCCCTGGCAACAAGTGTTGATGGAAAACAGCCGTTTGTTCCTGACCCACGGGCACCTGTTCGGCCCGGATAACCTGCCGTCACTCGCCGCTGGCGATGTCCTGGTTTATGGTCATACTCATATTCCGGTGGCGGAAAAACGCGGGGCGTTTTACCACTTTAACCCCGGGTCTGTCAGCATTCCTAAAGGCGGTAACCCGGCAAGCTACGGCATGTATGAAGACGGGACATTAAGCGTTATCGCACTTAATGATCAGCAAGTTATTGCGCAGATAGCGATTAATCCGTAAGTTACACCACAACTGCAAACGCGCCGAAAGAGCGCTTAGACGAGAAGGTTTCCCGATGGTGGAGCAGAATCATTTGGCAAGTACTGAGTGGGTTGACATTGTCAGCGAAGAGAATGAAGTGATCGCGCAGGCCAGCCGCGAACAAATGCGTGCGGAGCGTCTGCGTCACCGCGCGACTTACATCGTTGTTCATGACGGCATGGGCAAGATTCTGGTCCAGCGTCGCACTGACACCAAAGATTTTCTTCCTGGTATGCTGGATGCCACAGCGGGTGGCGTCGTGCAGGCCGATGAAGTATTGCTGGATTCCGCGCGTCGTGAAGCGGAAGAAGAGTTAGGTATCGCTGGCGTGCCGTTTGCCGAGCACGGACAGTTTTATTTCGAAGATGAGCATTGTCGCGTCTGGGGCGGGCTGTTTAGCTGCGTTTCCCACGGACCTTTCGCCTTGCAGGAAGAGGAAGTGAGCGAAGTGTGCTGGATGACGCCGGAAGAGATCACCGCGCGTTGCGACGAATTCACGCCGGATTCCCTTAAAGCACTGGCGCTGTGGATGACCCGCAACGCCAAAAACGAATCCGCTAAACCGGAAAATAAGCCGGAAAAAGAGGAAGAGGCTGAGTAAGCCTTAACAGCTTTCCCGCAGACACAGGCTGGACGCGATGGGTTTATGGTCGCGCCAGTCTCCATCATTCAGACGTTCCAGTAACGCTTTCCCGGCTTCAATCCCAATCTTGCGATGCGGTACTGCCATCGTCGTCAGCGGCGGCTGACAGACGCGGCTGACGTCGCTGTCGCCAAAGCCCACGACCGCTAAATCGTCCGGCACCTTGATGCGCCGACGCTGGCACTCATACAGCGCGCCGCAGGCCAGTTCATCTGATACGCACACCAGCGCATCCAGCTCCGGCCACGCCAGCAGAAACTCCGGCAATTGTGCCGCACCGGTGGAAAAGCTCGGCGGCATGGCGGCATTAATCACTCTGTTTGGCGACAGGTGGTGGCGCAGCATCGCCTTGTACCAGCCCTGCAAATGCTGCTGAAAAATCCACTGCTCCTGGTTAGCGCACAGCAGGCCGATATTCTGGTAGCCGCGCTGAATCACCATTTCGGTAAGTTCATACATGGCGGCGACGTTATCAATCCCGATATTCATATCAATAGGATCGGCACGCATTGCACCCATTTCCATCACCGGGATAGAGGCGTTTTTTAGCCAGTGTCGCACGGTATCGGAGTGCTCGACGCTGAGCAGTATCGCCGCGGCGATGTTCGAGGCCAGCAGCGTTTCAAGCAGTTTCTCTTCCTGTTCAAGACGATGCTGAGATTCCGCCAGCATAATCTGATATCCGGCTGGCTGGAGCACCTGCTGTAGCCCGGCGAACATCTCGGAACAGCCAGCTTCGGAAAGATTGGGTACTACCATCGCAATCGTCCATGACGATGCCGATGCCAGTGCGCTGGCGGCAAGATTGGGCATGTAACCCAGCTCCTGCACCGCGGCTTCAATTTTTTCACGCAGTTTATCGGAAACCTGTTCGGGCGTGCGGAGGGCACGGGAAACAGTCATCGTGCCTACGCCGGCAAGCTGCGCGACATCCGCGAGCGTTACTTTTCCGGTACTGCGCCGTTTTCGGGTTAAAGACATACATCTTCCTGCTGACAGGACGCGATTTAGTTTCATCCTTCATTTTACGTGACAGGCAGTATACGCCTTAAATCCCTTTTTTTGCTGTGATTTCGCACCAGGATAGCAATTTGATAGCGCTATCACAGTTCTGCATGTTAGTCGTTGGTAGCGCTATCTTTGTGATCGCGATCGCAGTCATTAATTGATGGGTTGAATAGAGTTTGCCCATGTCTGGCCTTTAGCGGGAGTGAAAAATGCTCAAAAAGTGGATATATGATACAACCATCATCCTACAGGATAGCGTTGAAAGCTGGCCCCAGGCGCTGGAACTGTGCGCGAAACCGCTGCTGGATTTGCAGGTCATTGCGCCGAAATATGTCACGGCTATCATTGAGCAGCATCACAGGTTAGGTCCCTACTATGTGCTGGCTCCTGGGCTGGCAATGCCACATGCGCGACCGGAAGAAGGGGCGAAAGGACTTGGCCTGTCATTATTAAAACTGAAACAGGGCGTCTCATTTGGTGCTGGTGAGTTTGACCCCGTCGATGTGATTGTGATGCTGGCGGCGCCGGACAAACATAGCCATATCGAAATGATCTCCGCCTTAGCAGAATTATTTTCCAGCGACGAAGATATGGCTGAATTACATCGGGCGAATACGCTGGAGGAGATAAAAACCGTTATCAATCGCTTCTGATTTAATTATTTAATCCGATTCATCTCAACATTACGCGTCAGCGTGATGGGGCGTACTCTACTCAAAAAAGGGGATAACAATGAAAATTATGGCTATTTGCGGCTCCGGCCTGGGCAGCAGTTTTATGGTCGAAATGAATATTAAAAAGGTGCTCAAAAAACTGGAAATTGAGGCAGAGGTTGAACACTCCGATCTCTCCTCGGCCACGCCGGGCGCGGCGGACCTGTTTGTAATGGCGAAAGACATTGCCGCCAGCGCCAGCGTGCCGGAAAGCCAGCTGGTGGTGATCAACAATATTATCGATATCAACGAACTCGAAGCGCAGCTGCGCGCCTGGTTCGAAAGACAATAATCCTGAAAAGGCGAGGTGGATATGTTTATCCTTGAAACGCTGAATTTCGTTGTTGATATTTTAAAAGTCCCTTCCGTCCTGGTCGGGTTAATTGCCCTGATTGGTCTGGTGGCGCAGAAAAAAGCCTTTTCAGATGTGGTAAAAGGCACAATTAAAACCATTCTCGGCTTTATTGTACTGGGCGGCGGCGCAACCGTGCTGGTGGGCTCTTTAAATCCGCTCGGCGGTATGTTTGAGCACGCCTTTAATATTCAGGGCATTATTCCCAACAATGAAGCTATTGTGTCGATTGCCCTGGAAAAATATGGTGCCTCCACCGCGCTCATTATGGCTTTCGGGATGGTGGCGAATATTATTGTCGCGCGCTTTACCCGCCTGAAGTACATCTTCCTGACCGGGCATCACACCTTCTACATGGCGTGCATGATTGGCGTGATCCTGACGGTCGCAGGCTTCGAAGGGGTAGGGCTGGTCTTCACCGGTTCGTTGATCCTCGGCCTGATTATGGCCTTCTTCCCGGCGATTGCGCAGCGCTATATGAAGCGTATTACCGGCAACGATGAGATTGCCTTCGGTCATTTCGGCACGCTGGGCTACGTGCTGTCCGGCTGGATTGGCAGCAAGGTCGGTAAAGGCTCGCGCTCCACCGAAGAGATGAACCTGCCGAAGAACCTCAGCTTCCTGCGCGACAGTTCGATCTCCATCTCACTGACCATGATGATTATCTACCTGATTATGGCGGTGAGCGCCGGGCGTGAGTACGTGGAGGCCACCTTCAGCGGCGGCCAGAACTACCTGGTGTACGCCATCATTATGGCCATCACCTTCGCGGCAGGCGTGTTTATCATCTTGCAGGGTGTGCGCCTGATTCTGGCGGAAATTGTCCCGGCCTTTACCGGCTTCTCGGAAAAACTGGTGCCCAATGCGCGACCTGCGCTGGACTGCCCGGTGGTCTACCCGTATGCGCCAAACGCGGTGCTGATTGGCTTCCTGTTCAGCTTCCTCGGCGGGATTGTAGGCTTGTTCATCTGCGGTCAGTTTAGCTGGGTGCTGATCCTGCCGGGCGTCGTGCCGCATTTCTTCACCGGTGCAACGGCGGGCGTGTTTGGGAACGCCACCGGCGGACGTCGCGGGGCGATGATTGGCGCCTTTGCTAACGGCCTGCTGATCACCTTCCTGCCGGTCCTGCTGCTGCCTGTTCTGGGCGCGATTGGCTTTGCGAATACGACCTTCTCGGACGCCGACTTTGGCGCCGTCGGGATTGTGCTCGGCAACCTGGCGCGCTTCCTGTCGCCGCTTGCCATCACCGGACTGGTTGTTGTGTTGTTTGCGCTGCTGGTGGCCTACAACGTCTTCGCTAAAAACAAACCTGCCAGCGGTAACGCGCAGGAAAACCCCGGAGCCAAATCATGAATGAAAATGAAATAACCGAACTGGCGCGTCAGATCCGCCTTGAGACGCTGAAATCCCTGACGCAGCTGGGTTTTGGTCACTACGGCGGCAGCATGTCAGTCGTTGAAACACTGGCCGTTCTGTACGGCGCGGTAATGAAAATTGACCCGGCCGATCCGGACTGGCCAGAGCGCGATTACTTTGTGCTGTCGAAGGGACATGCGGGCCCGGCGCTGTACAGCACGCTGGCGATTAAGGGCTACTTCCCGATTGAAGAGCTGAGCACGCTAAACCAGAACGGAACGCGTCTGCCAAGCCACCCGGATCGCCTGAAAACACGCGGCGTGGATGCCACCACCGGATCGCTGGGGCAGGGGATCTCCATTGCAGGCGGCATGGCGCTGTCGCACAAGCTGGCAGAAAGGCCAAACCGGGTGTTTTGCATCGTTGGCGACGGGGAGCTGAACGAAGGGCAGTGCTGGGAAGCCTTCCAGTTTATTGCTCACCATCGACTGAACAATCTGACGGTGTTCGTGGACTGGAACAAACAGCAGCTCGACGGCGAGCTGGACGAAATCATCAGCGCCTTCGATCTGGAAGGCAAATTCCGGGCCTTTGGTTTTGACGTAGTGACGGTGAAGGGGGATGACATTCCGGCGCTGCTGGAGGTGACCGCGCCGATCCCTGCGACCGATGCGCGTCCGCGGGTGGTGATCCTCGACAGCATCAAAGGGCAGGGGGTGCCATACCTGGAACAGCTCAGCAACTCGCATCACCTGCGATTAACTGAGGAGAGCAAAGCGGCGCTCAACGAGACGATTCGCCAACTGGAGGCTTCACATGATTAAGGTTGCACCGACAGGACAGAAAGATTCGGTTGAGATGCGTAAGGTCTATGCGGGTTTTGTGGCAAAACAGATTGAGGCCGGGAGCGAGATTATTGCGCTCGAAGCGGATCTGATGAGTTCGATGGCGATGGACGGCGTAGCGCGTGATTATCCACAGCACGTCATCAACTGCGGCATTATGGAGGCCAACGTGATTGGGACGGCCGCCGGGCTGTCGCTCACCGGACGTAAGCCGTTCGTCCATACCTTTACCGCCTTTGCCAGCCGTCGCTGCTTCGACCAGCTGTTTATGTCCCTGGACTACCAGCGCAATAACGTGAAGGTGATTGCCTCGGATGCGGGCGTGACGGCCTGCCACAACGGCGGGACGCATATGTCGTTTGAGGATATGGGCATCGTGCGCGGTCTGGCGCATTCAGTAGTGCTGGAGGTGACCGATGCGGTGATGTTCGAAGATGTGCTGCGTCAGCTTATCGACCTGGAAGGCTTCTACTGGGTGCGGACCATCCGTAAACAGGCGCCGAGCGTCTATGCCCCGGGGTCAACCTTCACCATCGGCAAGGGCAACGTGCTGCACGAGGGAACCGATATTACCCTGATTGCTAACGGCATTATGGTGGCGGAAGCGCTGGAGGCGGCGCGCCAGCTGGAGCAGGAGGGGGTAAGCGCAGCGGTCATCGACATGTTTACCCTGAAGCCCATCGATCGGATGCTGGTGAAAAATTATGCCGAGAAAACCAGGCGTATTGTGACCTGCGAAAACCACAGCATTCACAACGGGCTGGGGTCGGCGGTGGCGGAAGTGCTGGTGGAAACCTGTCCGGTGCCGATGCGGCGGGTTGGGGTGAAGGAGCGTTACGGTCAGGTAGGCACGCAGGACTTCCTGCAGAAGGAGTATGGCCTGACGGCACATGACATTGTGTCGGCGGCACGAGAGTTGCTGTAATAAAAAAGGCGACCGTTGAATGGTCGCCTTTTTTGCCGGATGGCGCTTCGCTTATCCGGCCTACAAAACCCTGGGCCCGGTAAGCGCTAGCGCTACCGGGCTTTTTAGCTTACTGCTGCTGCGAAGACTGAATCGCCGTCAGCGCGATGGTGTAGACGATATCGTCAACCAGCGCACCACGAGACAGGTCGTTCACAGGCTTGCGCATACCTTGCAGCATTGGCCCGATGGAGATCAGGTCTGCTGAACGCTGTACCGCTTTATAGGTGGTGTTACCGGTGTTCAGATCCGGGAAGATGAACACGGTAGCGCGACCTGCAACCGGCGAGTTAGGCGCTTTAGATTTCGCAACGTCAGCCATTACCGCGGCATCGTACTGGAGCGGGCCGTCGATCATCAGATCCGGACGTTTTTCCTGCGCAATGCGGGTCGCTTCACGGACTTTCTCTACGTCGCTGCCTGCACCAGAGGTACCGGTGGAGTAGGAGAGCATCGCGACGCGCGGTTCGATACCGAAGGCAGTCGCGGAGTCCGCAGACTGGATAGCGATTTCTGCCAGCTGCTCTGCGGTTGGGTCCGGGTTGATCGCGCAGTCGCCGTAAACGTAAACTTGTTCAGGCAGCAGCATGAAGAACACGGAGGAGACCAGAGAGCTGCCCGGTGCGGTTTTGATCAGCTGCAACGGTGGACGGATGGTGTTCGCGGTGGTGTGAACCGCACCGGAAACCAGGCCGTCAACTTCGTCCTGCTCCAGCATCAGCGTACCCAGCACGACGTTGTCTTCCAGCTGCTCGCGCGCAACGGCTTCGGTCATGCCCTTGTTCTTACGCAGCTCAACCAGGCGGGCAACGTAGCTTTCGCGAACCACTTCCGGGTCAACGATCTCAATGCCAGCGCCCAGCTCAACGCCCTGAGACGCCGCAACGCGGTTGATCTCATCCGGGTTACCCAGCAGCACACAGGTCGCGATACCGCGCTCTGCACAGATGGCCGCCGCTTTAACGGTACGTGGTTCGTCACCTTCTGGCAGAACCACGCGTTTGCCCGCTTTACGCGCCAGCTCGGTCAGCTGGTAACGGAAGGCTGGAGGAGACAGACGACGGCTGCGCTCGGACGTCGCCGTCAGGGATTCGATCCAGTCTGCGTTGATGTAGCCCGCAACGTATTCCTGAACTTTCTCGATACGCTCGTGGTCATCAACCGGCACTTCGAGGTTGAAGCTTTGCAGGCTCAGGGAGGTCTGCCAGGTGTTGGTGTTCACCATGAAGACTGGCAGGCCAGTGGCGAACGCACGTTCGCACAGCTTGCTGACGCGCGGGTCCATCTCGTAGGCACCGGTCAGCAGGATCGCACCGATTTCCACGCCGTTCATCGCAGCCAGGCACGCTGCAACCAGCACGTCTGGACGGTCAGCAGAGGTCACCAGCAGGGAACCTGCGCGGAAGTGTTCCAGCATGTGCGGAATGCTGCGCGCGCAGAAGGTCACGGACTTCACGCGGCGGGTGTTGATATCGCCTTCGTTAACGATGGTGGCATTCAGGTGACGCGCCATATCGATTGCACGGGTGGCAATCAGATCGAAGCTCCATGGCACCGCACCCAGCACCGGCAGTGGGCTGGAATCCTGCAGCTTAGCCGGGTCAACTTTGATGACTTTCGCTTTGGAAGAGTCGTCGAAGATTTCGGACAGGTCAGGACGCGTACGGCCCTGCTCATCAACCGGTGCGTTCAGCTTGTTAACAATCACGCCGGTGATGCTGGTGTTTTTCGCACCGCCGAAGCTGCTGCGCGTCAGTTCGATACGCTCTTTCAGCTGCTCTGGGGTGTCCGTGCCCTGAGACATCACGAAAACAATCTCTGCGTTCAGGGTTTTCGCGATTTCAAAGTTCAGAGACTGGGCAAACTGGTGTTTACGGGTCGGGACCAGGCCTTCAACCAGCACCACTTCAGCGTCCTGCGCGTTTGCGTGGTAGTTGGCGATGATCTCTTCCATCAGCACGTCTTTCTGGTTGCTGGAGAGCAGAGATTCAACGTGGCTCATCTTCAGCGGTTCAGCCGCTGGCAGATTGGAGTTCTTACGAACGATGGAGGTGGTCTGGTCTGGCGCATCGCCACCGGCACGTGGCTGGGCGATAGGCTTAAAGACACTCAGACGAACGCCTTTGCGTTCCATAGCGCGGATCACGCCGAGGCTGACGCTGGTCAGGCCGACGCTGGTTCCGGTAGGGATCAGCATAATAGTACGGGACACGGTTTATCCTCTTTCGTTACCGCCGCGTTGGGCGGGCTACAAAACAGCACCGCCAGCATTGCTGGCGGTGTGGAATCAGGCAGTCAGGCGGCACGCGTCTTGCGCGATGACCAGCTCTTCGTTAGTTGGGATAACGATAGCCGGGCGGGTGCCTTCTTTGTTGATGAAGCCAGACTTGCCGAAGCGGGCAGCCAGGTTACGCTCGTGATCGACTTCGAAGCCCAGTACGCCCAGTTTGCCCAGGGACAGCTCACGTACCATTGCCGCGTTCTCACCGATGCCGCCGGTGAAGATAACCGCGTCCAGACGACCGTCCATCAGCGCGGTGTAAGAACCGATGTACTTCGCCAGACGGTGGCAGTAAACGTCCATTGCACGTTTAGCGTCAGCTTTTTCTGCGTAGTTGTCTTCAACGTAACGGCAGTCGCTGGTGACTTCGGTCAGACCCAGCAGGCCAGACTCTTTGGTCAGCATTTTGTTGATGTCGTCAACGCTCATGCCCAGGGTGTCGTGCAGGTGGAAGATGATCGCCGGGTCGATATCACCGGAACGGGTACCCATCACCAGACCTTCCAGCGGGGTCAGACCCATAGAGGTATCAACACACTTACCGTTGCGGATAGCAGAAACAGAACCACCGTTGCCCAGGTGGCAGGTGATGATGTTGACTTCTTCAACCGGCTTGTTCAGTACTTTTGCGGCTTCCTGAGTCACATAGAAGTGGCTGGTGCCGTGTGCGCCGTAGCGACGTACGCCGTGCTCTTTGTACAGGCTGTATGGCAGGGCATAGAGGTAAGACTCTTCCGGCATGGTCTGATGGAACGCGGTGTCAAACACGGCCACGTTTTTATCTTTCAGATTCGGGAAGGATTTCAGTGCTTCAGCGATACCGATCAGGTGAGCCGGGTTGTGCAGCGGTGCGAAAGACGCAGAGTCTTTGATGCCCTGAATCACAGAGTCGTCGATTACCACGGAGCTGGTGTATTTTTCGCCGCCGTGGACGATACGGTGACCAATCGCAGTCAGCTGAGCAGACAGTTCTGGTTTTTGTGCCAGAATAGTGTTAACGATAAAGTTCAGCGCTTCACTGTGAGCGGCGCCTGCACCTAAAGCCGCTTCTTGTTTGCTGCCGTCCATCTTCCACTTGATACGTGCTTCAGGCAGATGGAAACATTCGGCCAAACCAGAGAGGTACTCATCACCGTTGAGCGCATCGATGATGGCGAATTTCAGTGAAGAGCTACCGCAGTTCAGAACCAGTACTAACTTACTCGACATGGAAGTACCTATAATTGATACGTGGCTAAAAAAACGTCAATGAGTCTAAAGCGTAACGCATGCTGACTCAGACATTTATGATTAACATCATGCCAAACGAACATTCTGGCAGGATGGAAGAAATACCTATGATTTTAAGCCATTTTGAACATTTTTCAGACAATGGCATAATATGCGATAATTTGACGAGTTAACGCTTCTCGTCTACGGCCTATCAGGCTGGCACAGGATACCCGATACGGGGTAGCGATGACAAAATATTTTGAACGTTGTCATAGCCTGTTGTGGTTTTGCACGAAAATTTTAATTTTTATATGTGAAGTTGAGGTACAGCCATGTCAACACCTGAAATCCCGTCCGTGAACTTTTTTAGTCTGTTTCGTCGGGGACAGCATTACGCAAAGACATGGCCGATGGAAAAGCGCCTCGCGCCCATGTTTATTGAAAATCGCACTATTCGCGCCACGCGCTATGCGATTCGCTTTATGCCCCCGATCGCCGTCTTTACTCTTTGCTGGCAAATTGCGCTGGGTGGACAGCTTGGACCTGCCGTCGCGACGGCGCTCTTTGCGTTAAGCCTGCCGATGCAGGGATTGTGGTGGTTAGGTAAACGTTCCGTCACGCCACTTCCGCCTTCTATTTTACACTGGTTTTATGAAGTGCGTGGAAAACTGGAGGAGGCCGGCCAGGCGCTCGCCCCGGTTGAAGGCAAGCCGGATTATCAGGCGCTGGCGGACACCCTCAAGCGCGCGTTTAAACAGCTTGATAAAACATTCCTCGATGACTTGTGATTGATCATCGAAACGACGACCAAAAGAAGGCACAGTAACAATCAGTTACCGTGTCTTTTTTTTACAGTGCAATGCGCTACAGGAGTCGAAAGATGGAAATGACCCATGCTCAACGTCTGATTTTGTCTAACCAGTACAAGATGATGACTATGCTTGATCCCGATAACGCTGCGCGCTACAGCCGCCTGCAAACCATTGTTGAACGTGGTTTTGGCTTGCAGATGCGCGAACTGGATCGCGAATTTGGCGAACTGAAAGAGGAAACCTGCCGTATCGTTATCGACATCATGGAGATGTACCATGCGCTGCATGTGTCCTGGACCAATCTGAAAGACCAGCAGTCCATTGACGAGCGCCGCGTAACGTTCCTGGGCTTTGATGCCGCGACAGAAGCGCGCTATCTGAGCTATGTGCGCTTTATGGTGAACACCGAAGGGCGCTACACTCATTTTGATGCGGGTACGCACGGCTTCAACGCCCAGACCCCAATGTGGGATAAGTATCAACGTATGCTGAGCGCGTGGCACGCCTGTCCGCGTCAGTACCATTTAAGCAGCAACGAAATTCAACAAATCATTAATGCCTGACGGAGGTGCGTGTGCAGTGTAAAGGTTTTCTGTTTGATCTGGACGGTACGCTGGTGGATTCGCTGCCGGTAGTGGAGCGTTCCTGGTGTCATTGGGCCGACAGGCACGGCATTGACCATCAGGATGTACTGAATTTCATCCATGGCAAACAGGCCATTACCTCATTGCGGCACTTCCTGGCGGGACGTCCTGAGGAAGAGATTCAGGCGGAGTTCAAATATCTGGAGCAGATTGAAGCTACCGACACTGAGGGCATCACCGCGCTGCCCGGTGCGCGCGAACTGCTTGAGCATCTGAATGAAGCGCAGATCCCGTGGGCTATCGTCACCTCCGGCTCGGTTCCTGTCGCGCATGCCCGCCATAAGGCGGCCGGTTTACCGACGCCGGACGTCTTCATTACCGCTGAGCGCGTAAAGCGCGGCAAGCCCGAACCGGATGCGTTTCTGCTCGGCGCTGAACTGCTCGGCCTTGCGCCAGCGGAGTGCGTGGTGGTGGAAGACGCGGCGGCAGGCGTGCTGGCCGGGCTGAACGCCGGAAGCCACGTCATTGCCGTTAACGTCCCGGCGGGGTCCCCCCGGCTGGAGGAGGCGGATTTTGTGCTTAATACTCTGACCGCCATCGACGTCTCGAAGGCATCAGACGGCGTTGTAACCGTCTCGCTAAAAATGTAATCCCATGATATAGCCCCGCATTACCGGGGCTTTTTTATGGCAGAATTGCTTCTCCTCCACTGACAAGGACATGTTGTGAACGGTGAACTGATTTGGGTCCTGAGCCTGCTGTTAATCGCCATCATTCTTTTTGCCACGGGCAAGGTGCGCATGGATGCCGTCGCCCTGTTTGTGATTGTCGCGTTCGTTCTGAGCGGTACCCTTTCCCTGCCAGAAGCCTTTTCCGGGTTTAGCGATCCCAACGTTATTTTGATTGCCGCCCTGTTTATTATTGGCGACGGGCTGGTACGCACCGGCGTGGCGACGATGATGGGGTCGTGGCTGGTTAAAGTGGCGGGCAGCAGCGAAACCAAAATGCTGATTTACCTGATGCTGACGGTCGCCGGACTGGGTGCGTTTATGAGCTCGACGGGGGTCGTGGCCATCTTTATTCCGGTTGTGCTGAGCGTCTGCATGAGGATGCAGATCTCCCCGTCGCGGCTGATGATGCCGTTGAGCTTTGCCGGGCTCATCAGCGGCATGATGACGCTGGTCGCGACCCCGCCGAACCTCGTCGTGAACAGCGAACTGATCCGTGAGGGGCTTGAGGGGTTTAGCTTTTTCAGCGTCACGCCGATCGGGCTGGTTGTACTGGTGATGGGCATTATCTATATGCTGTTGACCCGTTTCGCGCTGAAAGGGGAGAAGCAGGACAAAGCCAAAGAGGGCTGGAAGCGGCGAACTTTTCGCGATTTGATCAAAGAGTACCGTCTGACCGGGCGCGCCCGTCGGCTGGCTATCCGCCCCGGTTCGCCGATGATAGGCCAGCGGCTGGACGACCTTAAGCTACGCGAACGCTATGGCGCGAACGTCATCGGGGTTGAGCGCTGGCGTCGTTTTCGTCGGGTAATCGTTAACGTGAATGGGGTGTCAGAGTTTCGCGCGCGTGACGTCCTGCTGATTGATATGTCCACTGCGGACGTGGATCTGCGAGAGTTTTGTAGCGAGCAGCTGCTGGAGCCGATGGTGCTGCGCGGCGAGTATTTCTCCGACCGGGCGCTGGATGTGGGAATGGCCGAGGTGTCGCTGATCCCGGAATCGGAGTTATTGGGCAAAACCGTGCGCGAAATCGGCTTTCGTACCCGCTATGGCCTCAACGTGGTGGGCCTGAAGCGCGATGGCGTAGCCCTTGAAGGGGCGGTGGTGGATGAGCCGATCCTGCTGGGGGATATCTTCCTCGTGGTCGGCAACTGGAAACTGATTAGCCAGCTCGGGCAGAAAGGCCGCGATTTTGTGGTGCTGAATATGCCGATTGAAGAGAGCGACGCGTCACCGGCGCACAGTCAGGCGCCCCATGCGATTTTTTGCCTGGTGTTGATGGTCGCGTTGATGCTGACGGACGAGATCCCTAACCCGGTGGCGGCGATAATCGCCTGTCTGTTAATGGGCAAATTCCGCTGTATCGACGCCGAAAGCGCTTACAAAGCGATTCACTGGCCAAGCATCATTCTCATCGTTGGGATGATGCCCTTCGCCCTGGCGCTACAGAAAACCGGCGGGGTGGATTTGATCGTAAAAGGCTTAATGGACGCGGGCGGGGGATATGGTCCGTACCTGATGATGGTTTGCCTGTTCGTCATGTGCGCCACCATTGGTTTGTTCATCTCCAATACCGCAACGGCGGTGCTGATGGCGCCTATTGCGCTGGCGATGGCAAAATCGATGGGCGTTTCGCCCTATCCGTTTGCGATGGTGGTAGCGATGGCGGCGTCCGCGGCATTTATGACGCCGGTATCTTCCCCGGTCAATACCCTGGTGCTGGGGCCGGGAAACTATCGATTCAGCGATTTTGTAAAGCTGGGCGTGCCGTTCACCGTGCTGGTGATGCTGGTATGCGTGGTGCTGATTCCGGTGTTATTCCCGTTCTGAGAACATCGCCGGGTGGCGGCTACGCCTTACCCGGCCTACGTGATTCGTAGGCCCTGCAAGCGCAGCGCCGCTGGGCGAAAAACTACAGCGGTGAATCCTGACTGATCTCATCCAGAGACAAATGGAAGCTCGGCACAAACACCTGCATAAAGTAATCCATCTCTTCGCTACGGCGGGAGTCGAGCGTTTTCTCCAGGCGCGTTTTCGCCAGCAGGAACTCGTTATTCCCCGCGGATAACTCTTCCAGACATTTCAGGTAGGCGCACAGCGCATCGGCCTGCTTAACCAGGGATTTCTCCTCTTCCGTATACTGATGCTCGTCGATCAGCGGCCCGAAGATATCGCGCAGCTCATCAGGCACCATGTCGATCAGCTTCTGCTGGGCAATCTTCTCAATGGCCTTATATTCCTGGGCAATCTGCGAGTTGAAATATTTCACCGGCGTAGGCAGATCCCCGGTCAGCACTTCCGATGCATCGTGGTACAACGCCAGCAGGGCGATACGTTCGGCATTAACCTGCCCGTTGAATTTGCGGTTTTTAATTGCTGCCAGCGCATGAGCGACCATAGCAACCTGCAAACTGTGCTCAGACACATTTTCAGTGCGCACGTTGCGCATCAGCGGCCAGCGGTTGATGAGTTTCAGGCGGGAGAGGTGGGCAAAGAAATGACTCTGACTCATAGGTTACCTTATGTCTTCACTGCGACGGACTTCATTGTGCGGGGAGGGGAGGGAAGATGCAAATTTGCAGATGTTACAGGCCGGGTAAGCGCAGCGCCACCCGGCGGAAAGTCAGCGTTACTGATGGTACCCCGAGAGGAATCGCCCGAAGCGGCTGATGGCCATTTCGAGATCGTCTTCGCGCGGCAGGGTTACAATACGCACGTGATCCGGCCACGGCCAGTTAAACGCCGTCCCCTGAACCAGCAGCACTTTTTCCTGCAACAGGAAGTCGAGCACCATTTTCTGGTCGTCGTGAATATTGAAGCGCTTCGCGTCGATTTTCGGGAACATATACAGCGCGCCGTTAGGCTTCACGCAGGAGACGCCCGGAATATCATTAATTAATTCCCATGCACGGTTGCGCTGTTCATAGAGGCGGCCGCCTGGAACGATAAACTCGCTGATGCTTTGATAGCCCCCGAGTGCTGTCTGGATCGCATGTTGCGCCGGTACGTTGGCGCACAGACGCATGGATGCCAGCATCTCCAGCCCTTCAATGTAGCCTTTCGCATGTTTTTTTGGACCGTTCAGTACCATCCAGCCCTGACGGAAACCGGCAACGCGGTAAGTTTTAGACAGTCCGTTAAAGGTGACCGTCAGCAGATCGGGCGCCAGCGCGGCGATAGAGTGGTGCTGCGCCGCGTCGTACAGGATCTTGTCGTAAATCTCGTCGGCAAAGATGATCAGGTTGTGCAGGCGGGCGATCTCGACGATCTCCATCAGCAGCTCTTTTGAATAGACCGCGCCCGTCGGGTTATTCGGGTTAATGATCACGATTCCCCGGGTGCGCGGTGTTATTTTGGCGCGAATGTCATCCAGATCCGGGAACCAGTCCGACGATTCATCGCAAAGATAGTGCACCGCTTTACCGCTGGAGAGCGATACCGCAGCCGTCCACAGCGGATAGTCTGGAGCGGGAACCAGCATTTCATCGCCGCTGTTCAGGAGCGCCTGCATCGCCTGAACGATCAACTCCGAGACACCGTTGCCAATGTAGATATCTTCAACGGTGACGTCGCGCATACCGCGAGCCTGATAGTGCTGCATGATGGCTTTACGGGCGGAGTAGAGCCCTTTTGAATCGCAGTAGCCTTGTGCAGTGGGCAGGTTACGGATCACATCCACCAGGATCTCATCCGGCGCTTCAAAACCAAATGGCGCGGGGTTGCCGATGTTGAGTTTCAGAACCTTATTGCCTTCCTCTTCAAGGCGTTTTGCCTCTTTGAGTACCGGGCCACGGATGTCGTAACAGACGTTGTCGAGCTTGCTGGATTTTTCGATAGGGGACATGAACCTTTAACCTTTTCGCTATTATTGCAACTTCCTGCCGTGGAAGCAGCACGGAACAATGTACTCCCACCGCGCTTCGTTTTGAAGGGCGCACAGAAGAAGATTTTGTCCAACCAGGCAGCACTGCTGTGATTGCTTAATCTAATGATGGAGTGATTTTGCGCCTGAAATTACCGTGAAAACGCTTAATGTTGGGTTTTTTATGCTGAAAGTTTCACATAAATATTAATATTATTCTGATTTAAATAAAAAGACGATCCGGGCTGAAGCGTTAGTCCCCCTGAGTGACCATTCGTAAAACCTGAATGCTGAGATACAGTTTGCTCTATTAGCAAAGCCAGGTTAAAAGTTACTCATGTGAAATTAATGTTAAGTGTTATTAATGAATGGCCTGAATCTAAATTAAACTTTATTTATTATTAACGACGAAAATGCAACTTTCGTTAATTTTAATAAAAAGAGTGTAGTTGCTTATCATTGGCGTTAAATCCGTTATATTGCAATAAGACTTATAAATATAGTGGATTTGGGTTAAGATGTGTTTTGGGAATGCAGCGTAGCGATAGGCCTGTTACGTATATCAGCTTCTGCCTTCCTGTATTAATCGATTGTTATTGTTAAAGTAATCTCTGGCTGATTGGGTAAGTCACATCTTGCTACGCTGGCAACGCTGCGATATAGATGGCAGAAAACATGTCTTACTCTTAATGGAATTTACATCTACCTTCAGATAACGAAATATCCTGAACGCAAGAGAATAAAAATAACGTCATGAAACGTGATTTCTGACTGTTGATATACCAAAGTACAATAACTATCTGTCAGGCAGTCTGCCGGGCCGGGACGCGAGGGAAACTCTTCAGAAGGAATTGCTTAACTGTTACACACAGCTTCAACCCGGGCAGCTCCGCACGAGCAACCTGAAAGTGAAAAGATATGATAAATGCAAATCGTCCGATAATGAATCTCGACCTCGATCTGCTGAGAACGTTTGTTGCGGTCGCCGATCTCAACACTTTTGCAGCAGCTGCTGCCGCCGTTTGCCGTACCCAGTCCGCCGTGAGTCAGCAAATGCAGCGGCTGGAACAACTGGTTGGTAAAGAGCTTTTTGCGCGTCATGGACGTAATAAGCTTTTAACAGAACATGGTATTCAGCTTCTGGGTTATGCCAGAAAGATACTGCGCTTTAATGATGAAGCCTGTATGTCATTAATGTTTAGCAACCTTCAGGGAGTGTTAACATTAGGGGCGTCAGATGAATCAGCAGATACCATTTTGCCCTTCCTTCTCAACCGAATTAGCTCGGTTTATCCGAAGCTTGCCCTGGACGTTAGCGTTAAACGCAATGCCTTCATGGTTGAGATGCTGAAAGAAAACGAGGTTGACCTGGTGGTCACCACGCATCGACCTGGCCAGTATGACTGCCTGACGCTGCGTACTTCTCCTACGCACTGGTACTGTGCCGCGGAGTACGTATTGCAAAAAGGTGAGCCAATACCCCTGGTCCTGCTGGACGATCCTAGTCCGTTCCGCGATATGGTGCTGACTGCGCTCAACGAAGCCAGTATTCCGTGGCGCCTGGCGTACGTTGCGTCAACGTTGCCTGCGGTACGAGCGGCAGTGAAGGCCGGACTTGGCGTAACAGCCCGTCCGGTGGAGATGATGAGCCCCGATCTGCGTGTGCTGGGTCAATCTGAGGGACTCCCGTCGTTGCCGGATACGGAGTACCTGCTGTGCCATAATGCCGCCAGCAACAACGAGCTAGCGAAAGTGGTATTCGAGGCAATGGAAAACTACCACAATCCATGGCAGTACGCGCCTGTTACTCCGGAAGGAGGGGATGACTCCCTGATTGTGGAAAGGGATTTTGAGTGATCATTCCCCCAAAATTCTCGTAACAAAATGTAAGTGCAAAAAAGAGCCACTCGCATGATTTTTTCCTGCGAGTGGTTTTTTTTGCTATTCATAACCGCGAACGGAGCAGGGTTAAAGCAAATACCGCTTATTTATCAATGCAGAAAATGCTTTTGGTTAAGTTGTAAACGATACCTCTTCTAACTTGCCTAATACCCCGCCGATGTTAAAAAAACAGGAAATATGTTGCTGTTTTTTTGATTGAATTAACAAAAGCGTGTCTCAGATCAAGAAAATACTCCCATTTGGGGGGAGGAATCGTTGGCAAATCCTGTCAAAATAGGAGGGTTATTTTTTTTACTTCCAAAACGGACACGATTCAACAAGATGCATTTGACGTAAAGTCATGTACCCACCAGGGTTAAAGGGCACCAAATGTTAATGAGAATCGCACGTTGTAATTTAATGTGAAGAAACCTTTGTTAAAGTTGACAAAAGGTTATAGAAAGGAGTAAAAAACCCCATCATTTTGCTGTCTATGTCTCATTTCTGACAGTTAGTGTAAGGTTATTTTGTTCCTCCCCATGAATCGATGTGATGCCCATCTGCCAGCAAGAGCAGTGTCGTCGGTATCACTTTTGATGAGTAAGCAATGAGTATGTCAACATCCACAGAAGTCATCGCTCATCACTGGGCATTCGCAATCTTTCTTATTGTAGCCATTGGCCTGTGCTGCCTGATGTTAGTCGGCGGCTGGTTCCTGGGCGGTCGCGCCCGCGCAAGGCACAAAAACACACCTTTCGAATCAGGTATTGATTCAGTAGGTACCGCTCGCTTACGCCTGTCTGCCAAGTTCTACCTGGTAGCCATGTTCTTCGTCATTTTCGACGTGGAAGCGCTTTACCTCTTCGCGTGGTCTACCTCCATTCGCGAAAGTGGTTGGGTGGGCTTTGTCGAGGCCGCAATTTTCATTTTAGTGTTACTGGCCGGTCTGGTTTATCTGGTGCGTATTGGCGCGCTGGACTGGACACCTGTGCGTTCACGCCGTGAACACATCAACCCGGAAAACAGTATCTCTAATCGTCAGCAGTAACAGCGAGGCAATAAGATGGATTATACGCTCACCCGCATAGATCCTAACGGTGAGAATGACCGTTACCCCCTGCAAAAACAGGAGATCGTAACCGACCCCCTGGAGCAAGAAGTCAACAAAAGCGTGTACATGGGCAAGCTCGAACATGCCATGCACGATATGGTCAACTGGGGTCGTA
Source organism: Enterobacter cloacae complex sp. I1M (assembly GCF_014982425.1). Classification (NCBI taxonomy): domain Bacteria; kingdom Pseudomonadati; phylum Pseudomonadota; class Gammaproteobacteria; order Enterobacterales; family Enterobacteriaceae; genus Enterobacter; species Enterobacter cloacae complex sp. I1M. The sequence goes on from NZ_JADCLG010000042.1 coordinate 76,235, forward strand.
AGAACTCCATCTGGCCATACAACTTTGGCCTTTCTTGCTGCTACGTTGAAATGGTGACGTCATTCACTGCGGTGCATGACGTTGCGCGTTTTGGGGCCGAGGTACTGCGTGCTTCTCCACGTCAGGCTGACCTGATGGTGGTGGCCGGAACCTGCTTTACCAAGATGGCACCGGTTATTCAGCGTCTTTATGACCAGATGCTGGAGCCAAAATGGGTTATCTCCATGGGCGCATGTGCAAACTCCGGCGGTATGTACGACATTTATTCCGTTGTGCAGGGCGTTGATAAGTTCATTCCGGTGGATGTGTACATCCCGGGCTGCCCGCCGCGTCCAGAGGCCTATATGCAGGCGCTGATGCTGCTGCAGGAGTCAATCGGTAAAGAACGCCGTCCGCTCTCCTGGGTTGTTGGCGATCAAGGTGTCTATCGCGCGAACATGCAGTCTGAGCGCGAGCGTAAACGTGGTGAACGTATTGCCGTCACCAACCTGCGTACGCCTGACGAAATTTAATTTGCGCCTGTGGGCCTGGAGAACACCTTCGCATATCACTACTCAAATAGCGCGAAGCCAGGCTTAACAGTCACCACGGACCATTTGCAATGGTGAACAATATGACCGACTTAACCGCGCAAGAAGCCGCCTGGCAGACCCGGGATCATCTCGATGACCCCGTCATTGGCGAACTGCGCAACCGTTTTGGGCCGGATGCCTTTACTGTTCAGGCCACCCGCACCGGGGTACCCGTTGTTTGGGTGAAGCGTGAGCAATTACTGGAAGTTGTCGATTTCCTCAAGAAATTGCCAAAACCTTACGTCATGCTGTTTGACTTACACGGCATGGACGAACGTCTGAGAACGCACCGCCAGGGTCTCCCTGCTGCGGATTTTTCCGTTTTCTACCACCTGATCTCAATAGACCGCAACACGGATATCATGCTCAAGGTGGCATTGTCTGAAAACGACATGCATCTGCCGACGATCACAAAACTTTTCCCAAACGCTAACTGGTACGAGCGTGAAACCTGGGAAATGTTCGGCATGACATTCGACGGCCACCCGCATCTGACGCGCATCATGATGCCGCAGACCTGGACCGGCCACCCGCTGCGTAAAGACTACCCGGCACGCGCCACCGAATTCGACCCGTTTGAGCTGACCAAAGCCAAGCAGGATCTGGAGATGGAAGCGCTGACCTTCAAGCCGGAAGACTGGGGCATGAAGCGCGGCACCGAAAACGAGGACTTCATGTTCCTTAACCTCGGTCCAAACCACCCCTCTGCGCACGGTGCATTCCGTATTATTCTTCAGCTTGACGGCGAAGAGATTGTCGACTGCGTGCCTGACATTGGCTACCACCACCGTGGTGCTGAGAAGATGGGCGAGCGTCAGTCCTGGCACAGCTACATTCCGTATACCGACCGTATCGAATACCTCGGCGGCTGCGTAAACGAGATGCCATACGTGCTGGCCGTTGAGAAACTGGCAGGCATCACCGTCCCGGATCGCGTTAACGTGATTCGCGTGATGCTGTCTGAACTGTTCCGTATTAACAGCCACCTGCTGTACATCTCCACGTTCATTCAGGACGTCGGCGCGATGACGCCGGTCTTCTTCGCCTTTACCGACCGTCAGAAAATCTACGATCTGGTGGAAGCGATTACCGGTTTCCGTATGCACCCGGCCTGGTTCCGCATCGGCGGCGTGGCGCACGATCTGCCGCGCGGCTGGGACCGCCTGCTGCGTGAATTCCTCGACTGGATGCCGAAACGTCTGGCGTCTTACGAGAAAGCCGCGCTGCGTAACTCCATCCTGAAAGGCCGCTCCCAGGGCGTTGCTGCCTACGGCGCGAAAGAGGCGCTGGAGTGGGGAACCACAGGTGCTGGCCTGCGCGCAACCGGTATTGATTTCGACGTGCGTAAAGCCCGTCCTTACTCTGGCTACGAGAACTTCGACTTTGAAGTCCCGGTTGGCGGCGGCGTTTCCGACTGCTACACCCGCGTGATGCTGAAAGTGGAAGAGCTGCGCCAGAGCCTGCGCATCCTTGAGCAGTGCCTCAACAACATGCCGGAAGGCCCGTTCAAGGCGGATCACCCGCTGACGACGCCGCCACCGAAAGAGCGCACGCTGCAACATATCGAAACCCTGATCACCCACTTCTTGCAGGTTTCCTGGGGCCCGGTCATGCCGGCACAAGAATCCTTCCAGATGATTGAAGCGACCAAGGGTATCAACAGCTACTACCTCACCAGCGACGGCAGCACCATGAGCTACCGTACCCGCGTGCGTACGCCAAGCTTTGCGCACCTGCAGCAGATCCCGGCCGCCATTCGCGGCAGTCTGGTCTCCGACCTGATTGTGTATCTGGGTAGTATCGATTTTGTTATGTCAGATGTGGACCGCTAATTATGCACGAGAATCAACAACCACAAACCGAGGCTTTTGAGCTGAGTGAAGCAGAGCGTGCCGCCATTGAGCACGAGATGCACCACTACGAAGACCCGCGTGCGGCGTCCATTGAAGCGCTGAAAATCGTACAGAAACAGCGTGGTTGGGTGCCGGATGGGGCGATCTATGAGATCGCAAAAGTGCTGGGCATTCCGGCAAGTGACGTAGAAGGCGTAGCCACGTTCTACAGCCAGATCTTCCGTCAGCCGGTCGGCCGCCATGTGATCCGCTACTGTGACAGCGTTGTCTGCCACATTACCGGTTATCAGGGCATTCAGGCTGCGATTGAGAAGAAACTTAATATTAAGCCGGGCCAGACCACGTTCGACGGACGCTTTACCCTGCTGCCAACCTGCTGCCTGGGTAACTGCGACAAGGGACCGACCATGATGATTGATGAGGACACTCACAGCCATCTGACGCCGGAAGCGATTCCTGACCTGCTGGAGCAGTACAAATGAAAACTGTAATTCGTACTGCTGAGACGCATCCGCTGACCTGGCGTCTGCGTGATGACAAACAGCCGGTCTGGCTCGACGAATATCAGAGCAAAAACGGCTATGCCGGTGCGCGTAAAGCCCTCGGCGGCATGGCGCCAGACGACATCGTTAATGCGGTGAAAGAGTCTGGCCTGAAAGGGCGCGGCGGTGCGGGCTTCTCCACCGGTCTGAAGTGGAGCCTGATGCCGAAAGATGAATCCATGAACATCCGTTACCTGCTGTGTAACGCCGATGAAATGGAGCCGGGTACCTATAAAGACCGCCTGCTGATGGAACAGCTGCCGCACCTGCTGGTGGAAGGCATGCTGATCTCCGCGTTCGCGCTGAAAGCGTACCGTGGCTACATCTTCCTGCGCGGCGAATACATCGAAGCGGCTGAAAACCTGCGTCGCGCGATTGCCGAAGCCACTGAAGCCGGACTGCTGGGTAAAAACATCCTGGGCACCGGGTTTGACTTCGAGCTGTTCGTGCACACCGGTGCCGGGCGTTATATCTGCGGTGAAGAAACCGCGCTAATTAACTCCCTGGAAGGCCGCCGCGCGAACCCGCGCTCCAAGCCACCGTTCCCGGCAAGCTCCGGCGTGTGGGGTAAACCGACCTGTGTAAACAACGTCGAAACCCTGTGTAACGTTCCGGCTATCCTTGCGAACGGCGTGGAGTGGTATCAGGGCATCTCATCAAGTAAAGATGCCGGTACCAAGCTGATGGGCTTCTCCGGTCGCGTGAAGAATCCCGGCGTCTGGGAGCTGCCGTTCGGCACCACCGCACGTGAAATTCTTGAAGACTACGCCGGCGGCATGCGCGATGGCCTGAAATTCAAAGCCTGGCAGCCGGGTGGGGCAGGGACAGACTTCTTAACCGAAGCCCACCTTGACCTGCCAATGGAGTTCGAAAGCATTGGTAAAGCAGGCAGCCGTCTGGGTACCGCGCTGGCGATGGCCGTCGACCACGAGATCGGCATGGTATCCCTGGTGCGTAACCTGGAAGAGTTCTTCGCCCGCGAGTCCTGCGGCTGGTGTACACCATGCCGTGACGGTCTGCCGTGGAGCGTGAAGATCCTGCGCGCTATCGAACGTGGCGAAGGCCAGCCTGGCGATATCGAGACACTTGAGCAACTGTGTCGATTCTTAGGGCCAGGTAAAACCTTCTGTGCCCACGCACCGGGTGCCGTCGAGCCGCTGCAGAGCGCGATTAAATATTTCCGCGACGAATTCGAAGCAGGCATCAAGCAGCCGTTCAGCAATACCCATTCTATCAATGGTATTCAGCCGAACCTGCTGAAAGCACGCTGGTAAAAACAGAATTTTGATTAACGCTCGGTTTCGGCCGAGCCAACTGGAAGCATGCTAATGGCTACGATTCATGTAGACGGCAAAGAATACGAAGTCAACGGGGCGGACAACCTGCTGGAAGCTTGTCTGTCTCTTGGCCTCGATATTCCGTACTTTTGCTGGCATCCGGCGCTGGGCAGCGTCGGTGCTTGCCGCCAGTGTGCGGTGAAGCAATATCAAAACGCGGAAGACACGCGTGGTCGACTGGTGATGTCCTGTATGACGCCAGCCACCGAAGGCACTTTTATTTCGATTGATGACGAAGAAGCCAAACAGTTCCGCGAAAGCGTAGTGGAGTGGTTGATGACCAACCACCCACACGACTGTCCGGTGTGTGAGGAGGGTGGTAACTGCCACCTTCAGGATATGACCGTCATGACCGGTCACAGCTTCCGTCGCTATCGCTTTACCAAGCGTACCCACCGAAATCAGGATCTGGGGCCGTTCATCTCTCACGAAATGAACCGCTGCATCGCCTGCTACCGCTGCGTGCGTTACTACAAAGATTATGCAGACGGTCAGGATCTGGGCGTGTATGGCGCGCATGACAACGTTTACTTCGGTCGTCCGGAAGACGGTACGCTTGAAAGCGAATTCTCCGGTAACCTGGTAGAAATCTGCCCGACCGGCGTGTTCACGGATAAAACCCACTCCGAGCGTTACAACCGTAAATGGGACATGCAGTTTGCGCCAAGCATCTGCCAGCAGTGCTCCCTCGGCTGTAACACCAGCCCGGGTGAACGTTACGGTGAACTGCGTCGTATCGAAAACCGTTACAACGGTACCGTTAACCACTACTTCCTCTGCGATCGCGGTCGTTTTGGCTATGGCTATGTGAACCTGAAAGACCGTCCGCGTCAGCCGGTTCAGCGCCGTGGCGACGACGTCATTACCCTCAACGCTGAACAGGCGATGCAGGGCGCGGCAGATATTCTGCGTCAGTCGAAGAAAGTGATCGGCATCGGCTCCCCGCGCGCCAGCATCGAAAGCAACTTCGCGCTGCGCGAGCTGGTTGGGGCGGAAAACTTCTATACCGGTATCGCCCATGGCGAGCAGGAACGTCTACAACTGGTGCTGAAAGTGCTGCGTGAAGGCGGTGTACACACGCCTGCGCTGCGCGAAATCGAATCCTATGATGCGGTTCTGGTGCTCGGGGAAGACCTGACGCAGACCGGCGCACGCGCGGCTCTGGCGGTTCGTCAGGCGGTGAAGGGTAAAGCACGTGAAATGGCAGCGGCGCAGAAAGTGGCTGACTGGCAGATTGCGGCGATCCTCAACATCGGCCAGCGCGCGAAGCATCCTCTGTTTGTGACTAACGTCGACAACACCCGTCTGGACGATATCGCCGCGTGGACCTACTGCGCACCGGTTGAAGATCAGGCGCGCCTCGGCTTTGCCATTGCCCACGCGCTGGACAGCAACTCGCCGGCCGTTGAACTGGATCGCGACCTGCAGAACAAGGTCGACGTGATTGTTCAGGCGCTGGCGGGGGCGAAGAAACCACTGATCATTTCCGGTACCAACGCCGGTAGCGCTGAAATCATTCAGGCCGCAGCGAACGTTGCCAAAGCCCTGAAGGGCCGTGGCGCTGACGTCGGTGTGACCATGATTGCCCGTGCGGTGAACAGCATCGGACTGGGCATGATTGGCGGCGGCTCGCTGGAAGAAGCGTTAAGCGAACTGGAATCCGGTTCTGCTGATGCGGTGGTAGTGCTGGAAAATGACCTGCATCGCCACGCTTCCGCCGCTCGCGTTGACGCCGCGCTCTCCAAAGCACCGCTGGTGATGGTTATCGACCATCAGCGCACCGCGATCATGGACAAAGCACACCTGGTGCTCTCTGCTGCAAGCTTCGCAGAAAGCGACGGGACGGTGATCAACAACGAAGGCCGCGCACAGCGCTTCTTCCAGGTTTATGACCCGGCCTACTACGACAGCAACACCGTGATGCTGGAAAGCTGGCGCTGGCTGCACTCTCTGCACAGCACCGTGCAGAGTCGTGAAGTGGACTGGACGCAGCTCGACCACGTAATCGACGCGGTTGTTGAGAAACTGCCTCAGCTGGCGGGCATTAAAGACGCCGCGCCTGACGCAAGCTTCCGTATTCGCGGCCAGAAACTGGCGCGTGAGCCGCACCGCTACAGCGGTCGTACTGCGATGCGTGCCAACATCAGCGTGCACGAACCGCGTCAGCCGCAGGATAAAGACACCATGTTCGCCTTCTCGATGGAAGGGAACAACCAGCCGTCTGCGCCGCGTTCGCAAATCCCGTTTGCATGGGCACCGGGCTGGAACTCCCCGCAGGCATGGAACAAATTCCAGGCTGAAGTGGGTGGTCATCTGCGCCACGGCGATCCGGGCGTGCGTCTGATTGAAGCCTCCGAAACCGATCTGGACTTCTTCTCTACCGTTCCGGAACGTTTCCAGGCTCAGGAAGGCCACTGGCGTATTGCGCCGTACTACCATCTGTTCGGTAGCGACGAAATGTCCCAGCGTTCTCCGGTATTCCAGCAGCGTATGCCGCAGCCGTACATCAAGCTCAACCCGGCGGATGCCGCGAAGCTTGGCGTTAACGCGGGTGCGAACATTGCCTTTAGCTACGACGGCCAGACAATCAGCCTGCCGCTGATTATTTCTGAAAGCCTGTCAGCAGGGCAGGTGGGTCTGCCGATGGGTATGCCTGGCATCGCGCCGGTCCTGGCGGGTGCGCATCTTGATAACCTTCAGGAGGCAAAAGCATGAGTTGGTTAACGCCGGATCTTATCGACATCCTGCTGAGCATTCTGAAAGCGGTCGTCATTCTGCTGGTGGTCGTCACCTGCGGCGCGTTCATGAGCTTCGGTGAACGTCGTCTGCTCGGTCTGTTCCAGAACCGTTACGGACCGAACCGCGTGGGCTGGGGTGGTTCACTCCAGCTGGTGGCGGACATGATCAAGATGTTCTTTAAAGAGGACTGGGTTCCGCGCTTCTCGGACCGCGTGATCTTTACGCTGGCGCCGATGATCGCCTTTACCTCGCTGCTGCTGGCGTTTGCTATCGTTCCCGTCAGCCCGACCTGGGTGGTGGCTGACCTGAACATCGGCATTCTGTTCTTCCTGATGATGGCAGGCCTCGCGGTGTACGCGGTGCTGTTCGCAGGCTGGTCCAGTAACAACAAATACTCGCTGCTGGGTGCGATGCGTGCTTCCGCGCAGACGCTGAGCTACGAAGTGTTCCTGGGGCTCTCCCTGATGGGCGTGGTGGCGCAGGCCGGTTCATTCAACATGACCGACATCGTCAACAACCAGGCCGACATCTGGAACGTTATCCCGCAGTTCTTTGGTTTTGTGACCTTTGCTATCGCGGGCGTGGCGGTGTGTCACCGTCACCCGTTTGACCAGCCAGAAGCCGAACAGGAACTGGCCGACGGTTACCACATTGAATATTCCGGTATGAAATTCGGTCTGTTCTTCGTGGGCGAGTACATCGGTATCGTCACCATTTCCGCGTTGATGGTAACGCTGTTCTTTGGTGGCTGGCATGGCCCGTTCTTACCGCCGTTCATCTGGTTCGCGCTGAAAACCGCGTTCTTCATGATGATGTTCATTTTGATTCGTGCGTCCTTACCGCGTCCGCGTTATGACCAGGTAATGTCCTTCGGCTGGAAAGTGTGCCTGCCGCTGACGCTCGTCAACTTGTTGGTAACGGCGGCTGTCATTCTCTGGCAGCAGCCATAAGGGGCTTTGAGATCATGACCTTAAAAGAATTACTCGTAGGCTTTGGCACCCAGGTACGCAGTATCTGGATGATCGGCCTGCACGCGTTTGCCAAACGCGAAACCCGGATGTATCCGGAAGAGCCGGTATATCTGCCGCCGCGCTACCGTGGCCGTATCGTGCTGACGCGCGACCCGGACGGTTCCGAGCGCTGCGTAGCCTGTAACCTGTGTGCGGTAGCGTGTCCGGTAGGCTGTATCTCTCTGCAGAAAGCCGAGACGGTAGACGGCCGCTGGTACCCTGAGTTCTTCCGCATCAACTTCTCACGCTGCATTTTCTGCGGTCTGTGTGAAGAAGCGTGCCCAACCACGGCGATTCAGCTGACTCCAGACTTCGAGCTGGGTGAGTACAAGCGTCAGGACCTGGTGTACGAGAAAGAGGATCTGCTGATTTCCGGTCCGGGCAAATACCCGGAATATAACTTCTACCGGATGGCGGGTATGGCAATCGACGGCAAAGATAAGGGCGAAGCAGAGAACGAAGCTAAGCCTATCGACGTCAAGAGCCTGTTACCGTAAGGAGAGGGCAATGGAATTCGCTTTTTATATCTGTGGCCTTATCGCCATCCTGGCTACGCTGCGAGTGATCACGCACACCAATCCGGTGCATGCGTTGCTGTATTTAATCATTTCGCTGCTGGCTATTTCCGGGGTGTTCTTTGCGCTGGGCGCGCATTTTGCCGGTGCGCTGGAAATTATCGTCTACGCGGGTGCCATTATGGTGCTGTTCGTGTTCGTGGTGATGATGCTCAACCTGGGCGGCTCTGAAATTGAGCAGGAACGTCAATGGTTAAAACCGCAGGTGTGGATTGGCCCGGCAATTTTGTCGGCCATCATGCTGGTGGTGATTGTTTACGCTATTCTGGGCGTTAACGACCAGGGCATTGACGGCACGCCAATCAGCGCCAAGGCTGTTGGTATTGCGCTGTTTGGTCCGTACGTTCTGGCGGTTGAACTGGCCTCTATGCTGCTGCTGGCGGGCCTGGTTGTTGCCTTCCACGTCGGTCGCGAAGAACGTGTTGGTGAGGTGCTGAGCAACCGCACTGATGACCGTGCGAAAAGAAAAACGGAGGAGCGCGCATGATCCCCTTAACACATGGACTGATCCTCGCTGCGATTTTGTTCGTTCTGGGCTTAACCGGTCTGGTTATCCGCCGCAATCTGCTGTTTATGCTGATCGGTCTGGAAATCATGATCAACGCTTCCGCGCTGGCCTTTGTGGTCGCCGGTAGCTACTGGGGCCAGGCCGACGGTCAGGTGATGTACATTCTCGCCATCAGCCTCGCGGCTGCCGAAGCGAGTATTGGCCTGGCGCTGTTGCTGCAGCTCCATCGTCGCCGCCAGAACCTGAACATCGATTCAGTAAGTGAGTTGCGTGGATGAACATGCTTGCCTTAACCATTATTTTTCCGCTGATTGGCTTCGTGCTGCTGGCATTTTCTCGCGGCCGCTGGTCTGAGAATCTGTCTGCCACCGTGGGCATTGGCTCAATCGGTCTGGCTGCGCTGGTGACAGCGTATGCGGGTATCGATTTCTTTAACAATGGACGTCAGGCCTACAGCGTGCCGCTGTGGAACTGGATGTCGGTCGGTAACTTCAACATCGGTTTCAACCTGGTGCTGGATGGTCTGTCTCTGACCATGCTCTCCGTGGTCACCGGCGTCGGCTTCCTGATCCATATGTTCGCCTCCTGGTATATGCGCGGTGAAGAGGGATACTCCCGCTTCTTCGCCTACACCAACCTGTTTATCGCCAGCATGGTGGTTCTGGTGCTGGCCGATAACCTGCTGCTGATGTATCTGGGCTGGGAAGGCGTGGGTCTGTGCTCTTACCTGCTGATCGGTTTCTACTACACCGATCCGAAGAATGGCGCAGCGGCCATGAAAGCGTTCGTCGTGACCCGTGTGGGTGACGTCTTCCTCGCTTTCGCGCTGTTCATTCTCTACAACGAACTGGGCACGCTGAACTTCCGCGAAATGGTGGAACTGGCGCCAGCGCACTTCGAAGTAGGCAACAACATGCTGTGGTGGGCAACGCTGATGCTGCTGGGTGGTGCTGTGGGTAAATCCGCACAGCTGCCGTTGCAGACATGGCTTGCCGACGCGATGGCGGGTCCAACCCCTGTCTCCGCGCTGATCCACGCCGCGACCATGGTCACCGCCGGTGTCTACCTGATTGCGCGTACCCATGGCCTGTTCCTGATGACCCCGGAAATTCTGCATCTGGTGGGTATCGTCGGTGCGGTTACGCTGGTGCTGGCAGGCTTTGCCGCGCTGGTGCAGACCGACATCAAACGCGTTCTCGCGTACTCCACCATGAGCCAGATTGGTTACATGTTCCTGGCGCTGGGCGTTCAGGCGTGGGACGCAGCCATTTTCCACCTGATGACGCACGCGTTCTTTAAAGCGCTGCTGTTCCTCTCATCCGGTTCGGTGATCCTGGCCTGCCACCACGAGCAGAATATCTTCAAAATGGGCGGACTGCGTAAGTCCATCCCGCTGGTCTATGTCTGCTTCCTGGTAGGCGGCGCGGCGCTGGCGGCACTGCCGCTGATTACCGCAGGCTTCTTCAGTAAGGATGAAATCCTGGCGGGCGCCATGGCGAATGGTCATATCAATCTGATGGTTGCGGGTCTGGTCGGTGCGTTTATGACCTCCCTGTACACCTTCCGTATGATTTTCATCGTCTTCCACGGTAAAGAACAAATTCACGCCCACGCAGGGAAGGGGATTACCCACCACCTGCCGCTGATTGTGCTGCTGGTACTCTCCACCTTCGTTGGCGCGATGATTGTGCCACCGTTGCAGGGCGTACTGCCGGCAACAACCGAGCTTGAGCACGGTCGCGTTCTGACGCTTGAAATCACCTCGGGCGTTGTGGCTATCGCGGGCATCCTGATTGCCGCATGGCTGTGGCTGGGCAAACGCACGCTGGTGACTGCCGTTGCCAACAGCGCGCCGGGCCGTCTGCTGGGCACCTGGTGGTACAACGCATGGGGCTTCGACTGGCTGTACGACATGATCTTCGTGAAGCCGTTCCTGGGCATTGCGTGGCTGTTGAAGCGCGATCCGCTGAACAGCCTGATGAATATCCCGGCGATCCTCTCTCGCTTTGCAGGTAAAGGCCTGCTGTACAGCGAGAACGGCTATCTGCGCTGGTATGTGGCATCCATGAGCATCGGTGCGGTTGTCGTGCTGGCGCTGCTGATGGTGTTGCGATAGTGGTTTTTGCCCGGTGGCGCTGCGCTTACCGGGCCTACGAGACCGTAGGTCGGGTAAGCGTGAGCGTCACCCGACACCACAAACCGCACTAACACGTGAATTTTGTCGAATTCGTTGAAAATCGGTCCCTGAGGGACTTTAACAAGGAATAAAAATCGCCATGTTATTACCCTGGCTAATATTAATTCCCTTCATCGGCGGCTTCCTGTGCTGGCAGACTGAACGCTTTGGCGTGAAGATGCCGCGCTGGATCGCGCTGATCACCATGGGATTGACGCTCGCGCTTGGCCTGCAACTGTGGTTGCAGGGTGGCTACTCATTGACCCAGTCTGCGGGCCTTCCGCAGTGGCAGTCTGAGTTCATTCTGCCGTGGATCCCACGTTTCGGTATCACAATCCACCTTGCGATTGACGGTCTGTCGCTGCTGATGGTCGTGCTGACCGGTCTGCTCGGCGTTCTGGCGGTACTCTGCTCCTGGCGAGAAATCGAAAAATACCAGGGCTTCTTCCACCTGAACCTGATGTGGATCCTGGGCGGCGTTATCGGCGTGTTCCTGGCCATCGACATGTTCCTGTTCTTCTTCTTCTGGGAGATGATGCTGGTGCCGATGTACTTCCTGATCGCGCTGTGGGGCCACAAGGCATCCGACGGTAAAACGCGTATCACGGCGGCCACCAAGTTCTTCATCTACACCCAGGCGAGTGGTCTGGTGATGTTGATTGCCATCCTGGCGCTGGTGTTTGTGCATTACAACGCCACCGGCGTCTGGACCTTCAACTATGAAGATCTGCTGAAGACCCCGATGTCCCACGGTGTGGAATACCTGCTGATGCTGGGCTTCTTCATCGCCTTCGCGGTGAAAATGCCGGTAGTTCCGCTGCACGGCTGGCTGCCGGACGCGCACTCTCAGGCGCCAACGGCGGGTTCCGTTGACCTGGCGGGTATCTTGCTGAAAACGGCGGCCTACGGTCTGCTGCGTTTCTCCCTGCCGCTGTTCCCGAACGCCTCCGCAGAGTTTGCGCCGATTGCCATGTGGCTTGGCGTGATCGGTATCTTCTACGGTGCATGGATGGCTTTCACGCAGTACGACATCAAACGTCTGATTGCTTACACCTCCGTTTCCCACATGGGCTTCGTACTGATTGCCATCTACACCGGTAGCCAGCTGGCGTACCAGGGCGCGGTGATCCAGATGATTGCGCACGGTCTGTCCGCAGCCGGTCTCTTCATCCTGTGCGGTCAGCTGTACGAACGTCTGCATACCCGCGACATGCGTATGATGGGCGGCCTGTGGGGCAAAATGAAATGGCTGCCTGCACTCTCCATGTTCTTCGCGGTTGCCACCCTGGGTATGCCAGGTACCGGTAACTTCGTTGGCGAATTTATGATTCTGTTCGGCAGCTTCAAAGTGGTTCCGATGATTACCGTCATCTCCACCTTTGGTCTGGTGTTCGCCTCCGTGTACTCGCTGGCGATGCTGCACCGCGCCTACTTCGGTAAAGCGAAGAGCGAAATTGCTGCTAAAGAACTGCCGGGGATGTCGCTGCGTGAGCTGTCCATCATCCTGCTGCTGGTCGTACTGCTGGTGCTGCTGGGCTTCTATCCGCAGCCGATTCTGGATACCTCGCACTCCGCGATGGGTAACATCCAGCAGTGGTTTGTTAATTCTGCTTCTACTACAAGGCCGTAATTCGCCATGACAATAACTCCACAACAACTGATCGCGCTGCTACCGCTGCTGATCGTCGGATTGACGGTGGTGGTTGTGATGCTCTCCATTGCGTGGCGACGCAATCACTTCCTGAATGCGACCCTGTCCGTTCTGGGTCTGAACGCTGCGTTAGTCTCCCTCTGGTTTGTTGGCCAGGCGGGCGCAATGGACGTCACGCCGCTGATGCGCGTTGACGGCTACGCCATGCTCTACACCGGTCTGGTGCTGCTGGCGAGCCTGGCAACCTGTACCTTTGCGTACCCGTGGCTCGAAGGTTACAACGACAACAAAGAAGAGTTTTACCTGCTGGTACTGATTGCCGCGCTCGGCGGCATTCTGCTGGCGAACGCGAACCACATGGCCGCGCTGTTCCTCGGTATTGAGCTGATCTCACTGCCGCTGTTCGGCCTGATTGGTTACGCCTTCCGCCAGAAACGCTCACTGGAAGCGGCTATCAAGTACACCATCTTGTCCGCTGCTGCGTCGTCGTTCCTGCTGTTCGGTATCGCGCTGCTGTATGCACAGACGGGTAACCTCTCCTTCCTGGCGCTCGGTAAGAGCCTCGGCGACGGTATGATGCACGAGCCGCTGCTGCTGGCGGGTCTGGGCATGATGATTGTTGGCCTTGGCTTTAAACTCTCTCTGGTGCCGTTCCACCTGTGGACGCCAGACGTTTATCAGGGTGCGCCAGCGCCGGTCTCTACCTTCCTGGCGACGGCGAGTAAAATCGCTATCTTTGGCGTGGTCATGCGTCTGTTCCTGTACGCCCCGGTGGGTGACAGCGAAGCGGTTCGCGTGGTGCTGGGCATTATCGCGTTCGTTTCCATCATCTTCGGTAACCTGATGGCGCTGAGCCAGACCAACATTAAGCGTCTGCTGGGCTACTCCTCTATTTCCCATCTGGGCTACCTGCTGGTGGCGCTGATTGCGCTGCAAAGCGGTGAGATGTCGATGGAAACCGTGGGTGTGTATCTGGCCGGTTACCTGTTCAGCAGCCTCGGCGCGTTCGGCGTGGTGAGCCTGATGTCCAGCCCGTACCGTGGCCCGGATGCAGATTCCCTGTTCTCCTACCGTGGTCTGTTCTGGCACCGTCCGATTCTGTCTGCGGTAATGACCGTGATGATGCTCTCTCTGGCGGGTATCCCGATGACGCTGGGCTTTATCGGTAAGTTCTACGTGCTGGCCGTCGGTGTGCAGGCGGGTCTGTGGTGGCTGACTGCCGGTGTCGTTATCGGCTCCGCGATTGGTCTTTACTACTACCTGCGTGTGGCTGTGAGCCTGTACCTGAGCGCGCCTCAGCAGCTCAACCGTGATGCGCCGTCCAACTGGCAGTACAGCGCCGGGGGGATCGTGGTGCTGATCTCCGCGCTTCTGGTGCTAATCTTCGGTATCTATCCGCAGCCGCTGATTGAGATTGTGCAGCGCGCGATGCCGCTGATGTAAAAGCAAAAAACCCGCCTCGGCGGGTTTTTTATTGCCCAGCGGCGCTACGCTTGCAGGGCCTACAGGTCTTGTAGGTCGGGTAAGCGAAGCGCCACCCGACTAAGCTAACTGCTTCCTGCTTATAAGCGGCCCGTCAATCTTCTTCATCGAGCGGTCCAGCACCTCTTCAATCACCGACGACAGCTCATTCAGCTCAAACTTCGCCACATAGCCGTCAGCCTTCACTTTGCGTATATGATCTTCGTTCGCGTTGCCGGAAAGAGACGAGTGGATCACCACCGGAATATCTTTCAGTACCGGGTCAGTTTTGATTTTGCGCGTCAGCGTAAAGCCGTCCATCTCCGGCATTTCGAGGTCGGTTAATACCAGGGCAATCTTATCGGTAACGGGGACGCCCTCAGCCTGAGCCTGCGCGGCCAGCTGAGTGATTTTCTCCCATGCGTCTTTGCCGGTGATATGCAGCTGAGCCGGGATCTCCATTGCCTGCAATCCCTTCTCCAGCATTGAGCGCGCTACTTTCGAGTCTTCAGCAACAATCGCGACAGAGCCAGGCTTGATGTTGAATTTGGTGGTTTCCAGATGGGTGGCGTGCAGATCGTGGTTCGCCGGGGTGATGTCATACAGGATCTGCTCCACGTCGAGCACCATTGCCAGATCGTTGGTATCGGTCTTTTCGTCCAGACAGGCAATGCTGGTGATGTAGCGACCGCTGACGGCGGTTTCCGCGGCGTGCACCTGCTTCCAGTCGAGACGCATGATGTTTTCCACCGATTCTACAGCAAACGCCTGCACGCTGCGGGCATATTCGGTGATCAGCAAAATGTTTAGCCCGGTGGCTGGCTTGCAGCCGGCGACGGCGGCCAGATCGATCACCGGGATCACCTGGTCGCGAATATTTACCATCCCCATCAGCGGAGACTTCATTCCCGCTGGTTTGGTGAAGGTCGGCATCGGCACAATTTCGCGCAGTTTGAACACGTTGATGCCGAACAGCTCGGATTTATTTTCGTTCAGAGAGGTGCCAAGACGGAACAGCAACAGTTCAAAACGGTTGGACTGGGTCAGGTTCGCCCTGTCATCAATATCTTTCTGGAAATTATCCATTCTACCCTCAAGAGAAATGCTGGCCTTTTAATCGTTATCGGCACCCTGAGGGAAAAATGAAGGACTAAACGCTGACCTGAGCAAAATCTTCCGCCAGCTCGCATGCCGGGAACACCTCCCGACACTCTGCCAGCAGGCTTTCACAGCCGCGGACGTCATAGCGTGAGCTGACGTGAGTGACAATCAGTTTCCGGACGCCAGCCTCGCGCGCCAGCTGCGCGGCCTGACGCGTTGAGCTGTGCCCCCGGCTATTGGCTTTTTCTTCCATCGCCGCTTCCAGCGTTGCCTCATGCACCATCACATCCACACCCCCGGCAAGCCGGAGCGCCGAAGGGCAGGGGGCGGTATCCCCAAAAATAGCCAGTTTTTTGCCCGGCTGCGGCGGCGCAAGGTAATCCTGACCGTTGATGACGCGCCCGTCTTCCAGCGTGACGGTCTCGCCGTGCTTCAGACGCTGGAACAGCGGGCCAGGTTTCACCCCATCGGCCTGCAACGCGGCGGCGTTCAGCGCGCCGGGCTTGTCATGCTCCTCAACGCGATAGCCGTAGCATTCCACCGGATGGTTAAGCGGGTAAGCGCGCACCTGGTAATCTCCGTCGTCGAACACCAGACCTTCGCCGATCTCAACCACCTCCAGCGGATAATCGGTCCACGAGCCGCTCAGGCGCAGCGTGGTCTCAACGAATGCCTGAATACCCGCAGGGCCATAAATGGTCAGCGGGTTAGCGTTACCGGCCATCGAACGGCTACACAGCAGGCCCGGCAGGCCAAACAGATGGTCGCCGTGCAGATGGGTGATAAATATTTTATCCACTTTCCCCGGGTGGTATGAGGTATGCAGCAACTGATGCTGCGTACCTTCGCCGCAGTCAAACAGCCACAGCCCGCCGCGGGTAGGATGCTTAAGATCCAGCAGAATCGCCGTCACGTTGCGTGAGCGGGTTGGCACGCCCGCGGACGTACCCAGAAAAATCAGTTCCATAACGCAATCAGCCCTTTGCCGAATGGGAAGGGGTTTAGTATAACGTGATGAACCCCAGGAAGGAGAAACACATGATCCAGTGGCAAGATCTACACCACAGCGAACTGACTATTCAGTCACTCTACGCCCTGCTCAAACTGCGCTGCGAAGTTTTTGTGGTTGAACAAACCTGCCCGTATCAGGATATCGACGGCGATGACCTGGTCGGCGAGAACCGGCACATCCTCGGCTGGCGCGATAACGAGCTGGTGGCGTATGCGAGGATTCTGAAAAGCGAAGAGGATTTTGACCCTGTCGTCATTGGCCGCGTCATTATCAGCGGAAGCGCGCGCGGTGAAAAGCTGGGCTATCAGCTGATGGAAAAAACGCTGGACGCATGCCTGAAACGGTGGCCAGACAAGGCGTTATACCTGGGCGCGCAGGCGCATTTGCAATCATTCTATGGCCATTTTGGTTTTACCCCGGTCACGGACATTTACGATGAAGATGGCATCCCACACATCGGTATGGCGCGCGAAGCGAAACAGGCGCAATAGCGAGACGTTGTCTATAGTTATCGGACTGGTGTACTAACATGGAGAAAAATATGTCATTTCAATCCTGGGATACCCGAGCAGACGACGATTTAACGCTGTTAAGCGAAACGCTGGAAGAAGTACTGCGCTCTTCAGGCGATCCTGCCGATCAGAAGTACATTGAGCTCAAAGCCCGCGCCGAGCAGGCGCTGCATGACGTGAAAAACCGCGTCAGCAACGCATCCGACAATTACTACTACCGCGCCAAACAGGCGGTTTATCGTGCCGACGATTATGTGCACGAAAAGCCGTGGCAGGGCATTGGGGTCGGTGCGGCCGTAGGGCTGGTGCTGGGCCTGCTGTTAGCCCGTCGTTAAGCCGGTAAACCCCTCCCTACACGTGGGTACTGCTATTTATCATCAGTACCCCGTATAATGTAAGGTTTTAACAGGGAGAGGTTCGCGTGCATTCGATTTCCATCGCGCTGGAACGCCTGCGCACTCAGCTTGCGCAAGCGTTACCCGCTACACCCGGTTCACGCCATTTCGATGTCTCTTTCCCGTTAAACGACGCCTTCGATCCGCTGGCCTGGCTGGGTGTGCAGCGATGCTATCCCCAGTTTTACTGGCAACAGCGGAGCGGTGATGAAGAACTTGCCGCGCTCGGAAGCCTCGCCCATTTTGACTCTCTGGCCTCGGCCTCCCGGTTTTTGCACACCCATGACGTAGCCAATGATACCCGTATCTGCGGCCTGAACGCCTTCAACCCGGCACAGGGAAAGCTGTTTTTACCGCGCCTTCTCTGGCGACGGTCTGGCGGGGTCGCCACGCTGCGCCTGCAACTGTGGAGCGAAACGTCGCTGTGTGATGATGCCGGTGACGCACTGAAGTTTATTGATAACCTGCGCGACGCCGCGCCGATCCGCCCGTTGTCCGTGCAGATTGTGCAGGAAACCCATCATCCGGAAAAACCGGAATGGCTGGCGTTGATTCGTCAGGCGACGGATACCCTTGCTCGCGGCGATTTTGAGAAAGTGGTGCTCGCACGTGCTACAGACGTGCAGTGCCAGCAGCCCGTGAACGCCATCGCGCTAATGGCCGCCAGCCGCGCGCTGAACCTCAACTGCTATCATTTTTGTATGGTCTTTGACGCCTGCAACGCGTTCCTCGGCTCGACGCCCGAGCGACTTTGGCGGCGACGCGGCATGCTGCTGCGCACTGAAGCGCTGGCAGGCACCGTCGCCAGCCATACTGACGATAAGCAGGCCCAGCGTCTGGGCGACTGGCTGATGAACGACGACAAAAATCAGCGGGAAAATATGCTGGTGGTGGAAGATATCTGCCAGCGTCTTCAGCACCATACCCGGACGCTGGAGATCCTCCCAGCGCAGGTGCTGCGTCTGCGCAAGGTGCAGCATTTACGCCGCTGTATCTGGACCGAACTCAAACAGTCTGATGACGAGCAGTGTCTGCATATTCTGCAACCGACGGCGGCGGTAGCCGGGCTGCCGCGTCAGGCGGCGCGAGAATTTATTGCGAAAGTGGAGCCGTTTGACCGGGAGTGGTACGCCGGATCGGCGGGCTATTTATCGCGCGATCAAAGCGAGTTCTGCGTGGCATTACGCTCCGCCCGCGTTCATGACGACGCGCTGCGTCTTTATGCGGGGGCGGGCATCGTCAGCGGCTCCGATCCAGAGCAGGAGTGGCAGGAGATTGAAAATAAGGCCGCCGGGCTGCGTTCCCTCCTCCTGAGGGATTAATACTGATTCGTGCAATCCCGATTCATATCAAAATTCTGACTTTTTCTATTATCTATACTGTGTCGCATTCTTGATACTGGACAATCTCATGTCAGTAAGTTCTTTTAACCGACGCTGGGCGACGGTGATCCTTGAAGCCCTGACCCGCCATGGTGTCAGGCATGTGTGTATTGCTCCGGGCTCTCGCTCCACGCCGCTCACCCTTGCTGCGGCGGAAAACAGGGCTTTTATTCATCACACCCATTTTGACGAGCGTGGTCTCGGCCACCTGGCGCTCGGGCTGGCGAAAGTCAGCAACGCGCCCGTGGCGGTGATAGTGACTTCCGGCACGGCGGTGGCAAACCTCTATCCCGCGCTGATTGAAGCGGGGTTAACCGGCGAAAAGCTGATTTTACTCACCGCCGATCGTCCTCCGGAACTTATTGACTGCGGCGCGAACCAGGCGATTCGTCAGCCTGGCATTTTTGCCTCGCATCCTTCACAGACGGTCTCGTTGCCGCGCCCCACCCAGGATATTCCCGCCAGCTGGCTGGTCTCAACTCTCGACCACGCCATGAACGCACTGCGCAGCGGCGGGCTGCACATTAACTGCCCGTTTGCCGAACCGCTGTACGGCGAAATGAACGAGACCGGCCTAGCCTGGCAACAGCAGCTGGGAGAATGGTGGGAGAGCGAAAAGCCCTGGCTGCGTGAGCAGACGCATCTGGAAAGCGCTAAGCAGCGCGACTGGTTCTTCTGGCGCCAGAAGCGCGGGGTGGTGATTGCCGGGCGGATGAGTGCGGCGGAAGGCAAGCTGGCGGCGGAGTGGGCACAAACGCTTGGCTGGCCGCTGATTGGTGACGTGCTTTCCCAGACGGGCCAGCCGCTGCCCTGCGCTGACCTCTGGCTGGGGAACGCGAAAGCGGTCACCGAGCTGGCGCAGGCGCAAATTGTCGTCCAGCTGGGCTCGAGCCTGACGGGCAAGCGACTGCTCCAGTGGCAGGCCACCTGTACGCCAGAAGAGTACTGGCTGGTGGATCCGCTCGAAGGACGCCTTGACCCGGCGCACCATCGCGGTCGCCGCCTGGTGAGCGATATTGACAGCTGGCTGGAATTGCATCCGGCGGAAAAACGCAAACCCTGGGCGGTGGAGATCCCGGCGCTGTCGCGTCAGGCGTGGGAACTCACCAAAGCGCAGTGCGAGGAGTTCAGTGAAGCCGGGCTGGCGCACCGTATCCGCAAATATCTTCCCGAGCAGGGGCAACTTTTTGTCGGTAACAGCCTGGTGGTGCGCCTGATTGACGCCTTTTCGCAGCTGCCCGCGGGTTATCCGGTATACAGCAACCGGGGCGCGAGCGGCATTGACGGACTGATCTCCACCGCCGCTGGCGTACAGCGGGCCAGCGCAAAATCCACGCTGGCGATTGTGGGGGATCTCTCAGCCCTCTACGATCTCAACGCGCTGGCGCTCCTGCGTCAGGCGTCGGCTCCGTTCGTGCTGATTGTTGTTAACAATAACGGCGGACAGATTTTCTCCCTGCTGCCGACGCCGCAAAGCGAACGTGAGCGCTTCTATCTGATGCCGCAAAACGTGCAGTTCGAACACGCCGCCGCCATGTTCAGCCTGAAGTACCATCGCCCGGAAAACTGGGACGCGCTGGAGACGGCGCTGAACACCGCCTGGCGGCAGCCTGGCGCGACGCTGATTGAGCTGGTGGTAAACGATTCTGACGGTGCGCAGAAGCTGCAACATCTGCTGGCGCAGGTGAGTCACCTGTGATCCTCGCTGGCGTCACTCAGCCCGGAAAACCAGGCTACCCCTGGCTGGTTTTCCTGCACGGTTTTTCCGGCGACTGTCGTGAGTGGCAGACCGTTGGGGCGTCGCTGCATGACTACCCCAGGCTCTACCTTGACCTGCCCGGGCACGGTGGTTCAGCGGATACGGGCGTGACGGGGTTTGCAGAGGTAAGTGAATTGCTCACGTATACCTTAATTAGTTACAACATACTAAATTACTGGCTGGTAGGGTACTCACTCGGTGGCCGCATTGCGATGTTCCATGCCTGCCAGCATCCTGCGGGGTTAGACGGGGTGATTGTGGAAGGTGGACACCCTGGGCTGCAAGACGTCGAGGCGCGCCAGGCGCGGCTGACCTCGGACCGCCGCTGGGCGTCACGTTTTCGCAGTGAGCCGCTTGAAGCCGTCTTTGCCGACTGGTATCAACAGCCGGTCTTTACCTCCCTTACGGATGAACAGCGCAACGCGCTGATCGCGCTGCGTAGCCGGAACAACGGCCCGAGGCTGGCTGAGATGCTGGAAGCCACCTCGCTTGCCGTTCAGCCTGATTTACGTCCCGCGCTCACCGCGCGTGATTTTTCTTTCGACTATCTCTATGGCGAACGTGACGGGAAGTTTGCAGCCATCGCTGCTGAACTTAACGCCATGCGTCATGCTATCCCTCATGCCGGACACAACGCCCACCGGGACAACCCGGAAGCGGTTGCCGCGAGTCTGGCTCAGATACTGCGTTATCGAACAAAGGACACGCTATGATCTATCCTGATGAAAACATGCTTTACGCGCCGGTTGAATGGCAGGACTGCTCCGAAGGCTACACCGACATTCGCTACCACAAATCCACCGATGGTATCGCCAAAATCACCATCAATCGTCCACAGGTACGCAACGCGTTTCGTCCGCTGACCGTAAAAGAGATGATCCAGGCGCTGGCGGATGCACGCTACGACGACAACATCGGCGTCATCGTCCTCACCGGGGAAGGGGAGAAAGCCTTCTGCTCGGGCGGCGATCAGAAAGTCCGCGGCGACTACGGCGGATACCAGGATGATGCCGGCACGCACCACCTGAACGTGCTGGATTTCCAGCGCCAGATCCGCACCTGTCCAAAACCAGTGGTTGCGATGGTAGCAGGTTATTCCATCGGCGGCGGTCACGTGCTGCACATGATGTGTGACCTGACTATCGCGGCGGAAAATGCCATTTTCGGCCAGACTGGCCCGAAAGTTGGCTCCTTCGACGGCGGCTGGGGGGCATCCTACATGGCGCGCATCGTCGGCCAGAAAAAAGCCCGCGAAATCTGGTTCCTGTGCCGTCAGTACAACGCCCAGGAAGCGCTGGACATGGGGCTGGTTAACACCGTGGTGCCGATCGCCGATCTGGAAAAAGAGACCGTGCGCTGGTGTCGCGAAATGCTGCAAAACAGCCCAATGGCGCTGCGCTGCCTGAAAGCGGCCCTCAACGCCGACTGTGACGGTCAGGCGGGACTTCAGGAGCTGGCGGGTAACGCCACCATGCTGTTCTATATGACCGAAGAGGGTCAGGAAGGGCGCAACGCGTTCAACGAAAAACGCCAGCCAGACTTCAGCAAATACAAACGGAACCCGTAATGCGTCGCGCGCAGGTTTACCGCTGGCAGATACCGATGGACGCGGGCGTGGTACTGCGTGAAAGGCGGTTAAAAACCCGTGATGGCTTTTTCGTGCATCTCCGGCAGGGCGAGCGGGAAGGGTGGGGTGAAATCGCCCCGCTTCCGGGCTTTAGCCTGGAAACGCTGGATGAGGCGCAGGCGGCGCTGATGGCCTGGACGCACGAATGGCGTGAGGGGGCAGATCCGTCGCTGCCGGACGTTCCTTCCGTCGCGTTCGGCATCAGCTGCGCGCTGGCAGAGCTGGACGGCCGTTTGCCGGATGCGGCGAATTATCGCGCCGCGCCGCTCTGTTCCGGCGATCCGGATGAACTTTTCGCGCTGCTCTCCGGGATGCCTGGCGAGAAGGTGGCGAAAATTAAGGTCGGCCTGTACGAAGCGGTGCGCGACGGGATGGTGGTTAACCTGTTACTGGAAGCCATTCCCGATCTGCACCTGCGCCTGGACGCCAACCGCGCCTGGACGCCGCTCAGGGCGCAGCAGTTTGCGAAGTACGTCAACCCGGCGTACCGCAACCGCATCGCGTTTCTCGAAGAGCCGTGCAAAACGCGCGACGACTCTCGCGCCTTCGCCCGGGAAACCGGCATTGCCATTGCCTGGGATGAGAGCCTGCGCGAAGCCGGTTTTACGTTTGCCGCCGAGCCGGGCGTCGGGGCCGTGGTCATTAAGCCAACGCTGACCGGCAGCCTCGACAAGGTGCGCGAGCAGGTTGCGGCGGCCCATGCCGCAGGGCTGACGGCGGTGATCAGTTCATCCATCGAATCCAGCCTCGGGCTGACGCAACTGGCGCGCATCGCTGCATGGTTAACGCCGGACACCGTTCCCGGTCTTGATACGCTAAACCTGATGCAGGCCCAGCTGATTCGTCAGTGGCCGGACAGCACCTTGCCGTGCCTCGATGTCGGGACGCTGGAGCCGCTGCAATGACTTTTACCGACTGGCCGTGGCGGCACTGGCGCTCCAGGAGTGCCGATACACCCGCGCTGCGTTTAGACGATATAACGCTCAACTGGTCACAGTTGGGCGAGCGTATCGATCGTCTGGCAGCCGGTTTTCAGTCTCAGGGTGTCAGGGACGGGGACGGCGTCATGCTGCTCGCCCACAACCATCCGCAGACCCTGCTGGCCTGGCTGGCGCTGCTTCAGTGCGGCGCCCGCATTTTGCCGGTGAACCCTCAGCTTCCCCGTCCGCTGCTGGACGTCCTCCTGCCGCAGATGACCCTGCGCTTTGCGCTGGTGCTTAACGGTGAGTATGACGGTCTGCCTGGGCTGGTATTAAGAGAGGGAGAGGGGCAGGGTGGCGTGACGTGGCGGGCAGAACGGCTGGCCTCGATGACGCTCACCTCCGGCTCCACCGGCTTGCCAAAAGCGGCGGTGCACACCTGTGCCGCCCACCTTGCCAGCGCAAAAGGCGTGTTGTCGCTGATGCCTTATGGCGGTGATGACGACTGGCTGCTGTCCTTGCCGCTGTTTCACGTCTCCGGTCAGGGGATTTTGTGGCGCTGGTTGCAGGGCGGAGGCCGTCTCACCGTGCGTGAAAAACAGCCGCTGGAGCAGGCCCTGCAGGGCTGTACCCACGCCTCGCTGGTGCCGACGCAACTGTGGCGGCTGCTCAATTCACACCATCCCGTCGCGCTGAAAGCCGTGCTGCTCGGCGGGGCGGAAATCCCCGTTGAGCTGACCGAACAGGCGCGCAAGCAGGGGATCCGCACGTTCTGCGGCTACGGTCTGACCGAGTTCGCCTCCACCGTCTGCGCCAAAGAGGCCGACGGCGCGCCGGACGTGGGCAGCGCGCTGCCGGGCAGAGACCTTCAGGTGGTGAACGGTGAAGTCTGGATCCGGGCGGAAAGCATGGCGGCGGGCTACTGGCGAGACGGCGCCTTACTGCCGCTTGTCAACGAGCAGGGCTGGTTCGCCACCCGCGATCGCGGCGAGTGGCATGACGGACGCCTGACCATTCTGGGCCGAATGGACAATCTCTTTTTCAGCGGCGGAGAAGGGATCCAGCCGGAAGCGCTGGAGCGCGTTATCGTCACACATCCGCAGGTAAGCCAGGTGTTTATCGTCCCGCTGGATGACGCCGAATACGGGCAACGCCCGGTGGCGGTAGTGGAATGTGAGCCGGGCACGGATATCACGCTGTTGCCGGAGTGGGTTCAGGGCAGGCTGGCGCGCTTTGAGCAGCCGGTACACTGGCTGGCGCTGCCGTCAGAACTGAAAAATGGCGGGATAAAGATCTCCCGCCAGGCGTTAAGGCAGTGGGTCAATGCTCTGTTGAGGGGCTAATCAGCCGATATCCGGCTGCGGTTTCTGCTGGCGTCGACGCATCCAGCGCAGCACCGGCGGCACGACAATCACCATGATCGCCATCGCCAGCAGGATCTTCGTCACGCTGCTCTCCCACAGGATCGCCATGTTGCCATTGCTGATGGAGAGGGCGCGGCGCAGGTTCTGCTCCAGCATTTCCCCCAATACAAACCCTAAAATCAGCGGCGACATCGGGAAGTGCATCTTGCGCAGAATGTAGCCCAGCACGCCGAGCAGCACCATTAACACCAGGTCGAAGGTGGTGCTGTGCACCGCGTACACCCCAACCGCAGAGACGGCGGCGATGGCCGGGACCAGGAACCACAGGGGAATGGTCAGCATACGGGTGAATAGCCCGATCAGCGGGATGTTCATCACCAGCAGCATCACGTTGGCGATCAGCAGCGCCGCAATCAGGCCCCAGACGATGTCCGGCTGCTCGGTGAACATCGCCGGGCCCGGAGTGATGTTATAGAGCGTCAGCGCGCCCATCATCACCGCCGTGGTGCCGGAGCCCGGCACGCCGAGGGTCAGCATCGGGATAAACGAGCCGCAGGCCGAGGCGTTATTCGCCGCCTCCGGCGCCGCCACGCCGCGGATATCGCCTTTGCCGAAGCTGTCGCTGTTACCGCTCAGCTTTTTCTCGGTCATGTAGGTGATGGCGCTGGCGATAGTCGCCCCCGCGCCTGGCAGAATGCCGACGAAGAAACCGATCACCGCCGAACGCAGGGTGGCACCCACACACTGCGCCCCCTCTTTGGCATTAAAGAGCATACGTCCGGTTTTACGCACCAGCGTCTGCCCGCTGCTGGTATGTTCCAGCATCAGTAAGATTTCTGAGACAGAGAACAGACCAATCACCACGACGATAAACTGCACGCCGTCAGACAGGTGGACGCTGTCGAAGGTAAAGCGATAAACTCCGGTGTTGGCATCCACGCCGACGGTGGCCAGACTGAGGCCAATCAACGCAGACAAAAACGACTTCAGCGGATTCTGCGCCATCATGCTGCCGAGACAGGCGATGGCGAATACCATCAGGGCAAAATACTCGGCCGGACCAAATGCCAGCGACCACTGGGCCAGCGCCGGGGCGAAGAGGATGATGCCGCCAATGGCGATCAGGGAGCCAAAGAACGAGCTGACGGCGGAAATAGAGAGCGCCACGCCGCCGCGTCCCTGCTGCGCCATCGGATAACCATCCAGCGCGGTCATAATGGCAGCGGCATCGCCGGGCACGTTAAGCAGTATCGAGGAAATACGCCCCCCGTATTCGCAGCCGATATAAACCGTCGCCAGCAGGATCAACGCCGATTCCGCAGGCAGGTGCAGCGCAAAGGCCAGCGGCAGTAAAATCGCCACGCCGTTGATAGGCCCAAGGCCCGGCAGCAGGCCAACGATCGTCCCGACGAAACAGCCGATCAGGGCGATCACCAGGTTTTCCGGGGTCATCGCTACCGCGAACCCCTGAGAGAGATAGATCCAGGTATCCATAGCGTGCTCCGTTAGTTAAACCATGCGCCGAGCGGCAGGGTCACGTCCAGCAGGCGGTCGAAGGCGTACCAGAGTAAAATGCCCAGTACGACCCCGGAGATCCCCGCCGCAGGCAGCGAGGCGTTAAACAGTATGCCAATCACCATCGTCAGCAGGGCGGTGGCGATCGGGAAGCCGAGCCACTCAAAGCCCCACGCGTACATCAGCAGAACAATCACCATTACCAGCAGACGTTGCAGCGTGCGGCGTGGCGGCCACTCCACGGTGTCCGGATGGCGCAGCAGCAGGGCCACCGAACAGAGCAGCATCAGGCCAACAATGCCTACGGGAAAGGGGCGTGGCCCCACGGGTTCATAGCTGTATTCGCTGTGGATCTGCCAGGCGACGAACAGGCCGCCAATGCAGAGCAGCAGCCATATCCCGGCAAAAATGCGATCGCTCATAGCGCCTCCGGTTATTTCGCCAGACCAAAGGCTTTCGCCTGTTCGCGGTAGTCATTCACCTGTTTTTTCACATACTCGTCCAGCTGCTTGCCGTTCAGGTTGAACTCAAACAGCCCGCGCAGATCGCGCTGTTTTTTGAACTCCTCGGTTTGCTGAAGTTTTGCGAAGGTATCCACCCACCACTGGTACTCGGCGTCGGTCACTTTTGGCCCGACGAAGAAGCCACGGATGATCGGCCAGACCAGGTTATAACCCTGCTCTTTGGCGGTTGGGACGTCTGCAAGCTGGCCCGGCAGACGGTTTTCCGAGAAGACCGCCAGCACGCGGATCTTATCCCCGCTCAGGTAGGGCACCATTTCGCTGAGATCGCCCGATACTGCCTGCACGTGATTGCCCATCAGCGCCGTCACCGGCTCACCGCCGCCTTCAAAGGCCACGTAACGCATTTTGTGCGGATCCACTTTGGCCTGCTGCGCCAGCAGCGCGGCTTTCATCCAGTCCTGGCTGCCGATAGAGGCGCCTGCGCCAATCACCACGCTGTTCGGATCTTTTTCCATGGCGGTCAGCAGATCTTTCAGGGATTTCCACGGGGAGTCCGCGCGAACGGCGATCATGCCGTAATCGGTGCCTACGGTGGCGAGCCAGCGCACGTCATTTACGTCATAACGACCAAATTTCCCCTGCGACAGGTTCAGCAGCGAGCCGCCGGAGAAGGCCACCACGGTGCCGGGTTCA
Source organism: Enterobacter cloacae complex sp. I1M (assembly GCF_014982425.1). Classification (NCBI taxonomy): domain Bacteria; kingdom Pseudomonadati; phylum Pseudomonadota; class Gammaproteobacteria; order Enterobacterales; family Enterobacteriaceae; genus Enterobacter; species Enterobacter cloacae complex sp. I1M. The sequence continues at coordinate 103,403 of NZ_JADCLG010000042.1, forward strand.
GCAGGGCGCTGGGCGACGATGGCGTTATAGGCTACCGCGCCCACGCCGCCGGGCATGTAGGTGACGCGCATCGGTTTCTCAATGGCCTTCGTCTCCAGCAGGCTGACCTGAATCAGCTTACAGGTCAGGTCAAAGCCGCCGCCGGGTTTGGCCGGGGCGATACACTCGGTGCGGGACGGGGTGTCCTGCGCCTGGACGACAGAGGCACTCAACAGCAATACGCTTGCAGCAAGGGTAGAAAGTAGTTGTTTTTTCATCGTTTATCCTCACGCCGGAGAACCGGGAGTACGGGTACGGGTGTCTTTTTTCTGATTATGTGAACCACCTTGTAGCGGTTCCGTTGCGTGATTGTTAAAACAATAACCTTTCATTTCCCTTTCACTGCGACACCAACTTTACAGGATGTGATATGCGTCTCTTACTGGCGGAAGATAATCGTGAGCTGGCTCACTGGCTGGAAAAAGCGCTGGTACAAAACGGATTTGCCGTGGATTGCGTCAACGATGGACGGGCGGCCGATCACCTTTTACAGGGGGAAAACTATGCCGTCGCGATCCTTGATATCGGCATGCCCGGCTTCGACGGGCTGGAAGTGGTGCATCGTCTGAGAAAGCGCGGGCAGACGCTGCCGGTGCTGTTTCTCACCGCCCGCAGCAACGTGGCAGACAGGGTGAAAGGGCTGAATGCCGGGGCGGATGACTATCTGCCGAAGCCGTTCGAGCTGGAGGAGCTTGATGCCCGCCTGCGTGCGCTGCTGCGCCGCAGTGAAGGACGAACCCAGGAGCGCCAGCGGCTGGGAGAGCTGGAGTACGATGATGAAGGCTTTTTTCTGCTGCGCGATGAACCTCTTTCCCTCACGCCGCGCGAGCTCTCTTTACTGAAGGTGCTGATGCACCGCCGGACCCGTCCCGTCTCCCGGCAACAGCTCTTCGACCAGGTGTTCAGCCTGAACGACGACGTCAGCCCCGAGAGTATCGATCTCTATATTCACCGCCTGCGTAAGAAGCTGACCGGCAGCGGCGTGCGGATCACCACCCTCCGGGGACTGGGCTACGTGCTGGAGTGCGGCGATGAAGTGGGTTAAGCCGCAGTCGCTTTACCTGCAACTTTTGCTCTTTCTGGGTTTGCCGCTGCTGCTGTTATGGGGGCTGTCAGCCTTTAACAGCTACGTTAGCGCGCTACAGGCGGCGACGCAGGCCTATGACCGTACGCTGTTATCCTCGGCGCGCACCGTGTCTGAGCGGCTGGTGGTGCACAAGGGCAAGCTGCTGGTGAACGTGCCCTGGGTCGTGCTCGACAGCTTTGAGCTGAACATGAACGATCGCCTCTACTACAAGGTGGTTGACCCTGACGGGCGGACGATCTCCGGCTATGACGATCTGCCAAATATGCCTCCCTCCACGTCGCGCACCACTCACTATCCGGCGCTGGCGTGGTTTTATCATACCGAGTATCGCGGGCAGGCGATCCGCGTGGCGAAGCTGCTCCAGCCGGTTAACGAAGATAACGTGTTCGGGATGGCGGAAATTTACGTCGCAGAAACGTTGCAGTCGCGGCGCTATCTGGCCACACAGCTGCTGTTTTCCTCACTCGTGTCGCAGGGGCTGCTGGTGCTGCTGACGCTGGTCCTGACCGCCTGGCTGCTGCGCCGCGTGCTGCGCCCAATGCGGCAACTCTCTTCGCTGATGGTGCGCCGTGAGCCCGGGCTGCTGGCCCCGCTGCCGGAGCTGCTGCCCTGGTCGGAAACGCGGCTGCTGATTGTGGCGTTTAACCGTTACATCGACCGGTTGCGCGGCGTACTTTCGCGGCAGGAGCGCTTCAATGCCGATGCCTCACACCAGCTCAAAACGCCGCTGGCGGTGCTAAAAACGCAGGTATCCGTTGCTCTGACGCGTAACGATCCGGCGCTGTGGCAGGAGAGCTTACGGGCAATGAACGTTACGCTGGATAACACCATCGTGCTGACGGAAAGGCTGTTACAGCTTTCGGCGGTGAAGCGGAAAGAGCAGGGGGAGCGACAGTTTGCCCCTGTCGATCTGGTGCAGGTGGTGCAAAACTGCTGCTTTTCGCGGCTGGCACAGGCGCGCAGCAAGGGTATCGATCTCGGTTATGACGGCGTACAACAGCCGGTAATGATTGAGGGGGATGACGTTCTGCTGGGCGAACTCTGCGCTAACCTGCTGGAGAACGCGATCAAATACACGCCGGAGCAGGGCATCGTGACGGTATACCTGCGCATGGATAACGATGCCGTTGAGCTGAGCGTGGAGGACAGCGGACCGGGTATTGCCGAAGACCAGATCTCCCAGGCCATGCTGCCGTTTCATCGGCTGGATAACGTGGGCGATGCCGCCGGGTCCGGCATTGGCCTGGCGCTGGCCAACGATATTGCCCGCCTGCACCGCAGCCATCTTCAGCTGATGCCCAGTGAAAATCTGGGCGGCCTGTGCGTAAAAATGCGTTTTTTATTGATGATATAAATACCGATATTATCAAATCGTTACAAACTAATTGCCCGATGTCCACTGAGCGCATTGATCCCACAGACAGTCAGGTTAAAATCTCGCGGTTTTTGGACATCTCTGAATATATTGTGCGGGATCACGACAATGAAAAAAGTGGCATTAATGGGCTTAGGCCTGATGTTTGTATCGGCAGCAGCCAACGCTATTTCCTTCAACGGCTCGGCGGGCGAAGATTATACCCACCTGGGCTTTGGTCTTGGCACGGATAGCGCAGGCCTGGCGATGACCGGCGGCTGGACGCATAACGACGACGATGGGGATGCGGCAAGCCTGGGGCTGGGCTTCAACGTACCTTTGGGTCCTTTCCTGGCGACAGTCGGCGGTAAAGGGATTTACACCAACCCGAACGACGGCGACGAAGGTTACGCGGCGGCAGTGGGCGGCGGTTTGCAGTGGAAAATCGGCGACAGCTTTGGCCTGTTCGGTGAGTACTACTACTCTCCGGATTCCCTCTCCAGCGGTATCGATAGCTATGAGGAAGCCAACGTGGGTGGACGCTGGACCATCATCCGTCCTGTCACCATCGAAGCGGGTTATCGTTATCTGAACCTGGCGGGTAAAGACGGCCACCGCGACAACGCGCTGGCAGATGGTCCCTACATCGGTGTGAGCGCAGGTTTCTAATCCTTTCGGCGCGGCGTTCAGTCGCGCCAGTTTCTCTCTTCCCCCGGTCTTCGATTGCGCTATAGTGTTTTGACCATTGAAATGGGAGAACACAATGATAAACGTGGAAATGTTATCCACTGGCGACGAAGTGCTGCATGGGCAAATCATTGATACCAATGCCGCCTGGCTCGCCGATCTCTTCTTTGAGCAAGGATTACCGTTAACGCGCCGCAACACCGTGGGTGACAATCTTGAGTCGCTGGTCAACGTTCTGCGCGAGCGCAGCGAACGCTGCGACGTGCTGATTGTGAACGGCGGGCTTGGGCCCACCAGCGACGATCTCAGCGCGCTGGCCGCCGCCACGGCCAGAGGTGAAGGCCTGGTCCTGCACGAGGCGTGGCTGGCACAGATGGAGCGATTTTTCTCCGAGCGTGGCCGCATGATGGCCCCCAGCAACCGCAAGCAGGCTGAAATTCCCGCCAGCGCGGAACTGATTGATAACCCGGTCGGCACCGCCTGCGGGTTTGCCGTTCAGCTGAACCGCTGCCTGATGTTCTTCACCCCGGGCGTGCCGTCGGAATTTAAAGTGATGGTCGAGCAGCAGATCCTGCCGCGCCTGCGCGCGCGCTTCACGCTGCCTGAACCGCCGCTGTGCCTGCGTCTGACCACCTTTGGCCGCTCGGAAAGCGATCTGGCTCAGAGCCTCGATCACCTGCAACTGCCTCCCGGCGTGTCGATGGGCTATCGCTCCTCCATGCCGATTATTGAACTGAAGCTGACCGGACCGGCGTCAGAGAAAGCCGCTATGCTGGCACTGTGGCCGGAAGTGCAGCGCGTCGCCGGGGAAAGCCTGATTTTCGAAGGAACGGAAGGGCTGCCGGCGCAGATCGCAGCGCATTTGCAGTCCCGCCAGCTAAGCGTGACGTTAAGCGAGCAGTTTACCGGTGGGCTTCTGGCGCTTCAGCTTACCCGGGCGGGTGCGCCGCTGCTGGCCAGTGAAGTGGTGCCGTTCCAGCAGGAGACGCTGGCGCAGACGGCGCGCTGGGCATCCGAGCGCAGAGTGAAGCATTTCGCCGGACTGGCGCTGTTTGTGGGCGGGCTGGATGAGGAGCACCTCAACTTTGCCCTGGCAACGCCGGAAGGGACCCACGCCCTGCGGGTGAAGATGAGTATTACCCGCCACAGCCTGGCCGTGCGTCAGGAGGTGTGCGCGATGATGGCGCTGAACATGCTGCGCCGCTGGCTGAACGGGAAAGAGGTCGCCAGCGAGCACGGCTGGATCAACGTCGTGGAATCGCTGTTTGTAGAGTGAGAATGTGCCGGGGGAGTGTCCCCGGCAACGGTTACGCCAGTGCGTTTGCCAGCAAGGTAATGGGATGTTCACAGCGTTTGCTGGTGGACATCTCGATCTGCCACTTGCAGGTTTCACAATCCGTCACCACGATATTTGCGCCGCTCTCTTCAATCTGCCGGAACAGCGGCGCGCCAATGGCCTGTGACGTTGGGTAGTTTTCACGCTTGAATCCGTAGGTGCCAGCGATGCCGCAGCAGCGTGAGTCCAGCACCGTCAGCTCCAGCCCCGGGATCAGCCGCAGCAGCTCCAGCGTATAGATCGACCAGCCCATCTTCTCCATATGACATGGCGTGTGATACACCACCTTCAGCGGCAATTTGCCCAGCGGTAACGTCTGCCCACTGTCAAGTTTGCGCCAGAGAAAACGGGTCGCCAGCTCAATGTGCTCGCGCAGGCCGGTGTTATCCACATCCAGCAGATGCGGATATTCATCGCGCAGCGTGAAGGTACAGGTTGACGACGTCGCCAGTACCGGGATCCCGTTGTCGACGATCGCCTCGCGCAAAGAGGTGACGTTGCTTTTCGCCTGCCTGCGCGCTTTGTCAGTAAAACCGTTGGCAATCAGCGGAACGCCGCAGCACTTCTCTTTGCTCAGCAGCTGAACGCCCGTCCCCATGGCGTTCAGCACTTTCAGCAGGTCTTTCCCCAGCTGCGGATGGTTGTAGTTCACGTAGCAGCCGTGGAAGAAGGCAACCTGCTCAGCGAACTGCGCCTGTTCTGCCGCCACGGATTTATACCAGCGGCGGAAGGTGCCGTGAGAATATTTCGGCAGACTGCGGTGATGGTCGATTTTGAGCGTCGCATCCAGCAGCCTGCGCACCGGCTTCAGGGCGGTGGCGGCATTGACGACCGGCGCGAAAGGCGTCGAGAGGCTGCCCATCAGATCGGTGTGGCTCAGTATCGCGTCGCGCAGCGTCGGTTTTTGCGTACTGTAGCGGGCGCGGGCGCGCTGGATGATATCGCCTATTTTCACGTCCGACGGGCAGGCAACTTCGCAGCGTTTACAGTTGATACAGTATTTCAGCGCCTCGTCGTAGAGCGCGCCGTCCTTCAGGCGCAGACGCTCCCCGTCGGGGCCGGCCTGTTTCGGGCCGGGATAGCGCGGATCGACGCCGCTGACCGGGCAAACCGTGGTGCAGACCGTGCATTTGATACAGCTTTCAAATCGGGTGTCGTTCATTGTGCTCCCTCCCTGCGCTGGATAATCTGCTCCGCGACATGCAGCGCGGTGACGGCGCAGACGCCGCCACCGCAGCCCTGTGCCACGGGATCGTACCCGCCCAGAACCGAGCCGATGGCGTAAAGATTTTCAACCGGTTCCCCGCCCAGCTGCGGGCGCAGCTGGGTATCGACGATCACGCCGAACTGCTGCCAGGGCTGCGGGGTGAAGAAATCGCTTTGATACCAGTCCGCGCGGGAAGCGCTTTGCCGGACATCCAGCCCGAGAATTGCCTCACGCACGCCATCCCGGCTGCTCAGCAGACCGTTACTGAAGAAGCTGCCGCTTGCCAGCACCGTATAGCGTGCACGAAGCGGGATGTCGCCGTGGTTGCGGGTCCAGATTTCGCTTACCGCGCCCTCTGCCAGGGTGATTTTTTTCACCTCGTCGCCTGCCAACCAGACGCCACCCTGGGCGACAAACTGACGTTGAAGCTGGGTATGCAGACGAATGCCGGGCACGGAAGGGGGGAGCGTCGGCAGTAAACCGAGCGTACAGGGCAGGCGCGCCGAGAGCCAGCGCCAGAGCCGGTTGTCCGTTAAGCCAAAACAGGCGGGCATAAACAGGGCGTCGCAGCTCTCGCCGAGCGGTTGAAGCGCCGCGTACAGCTGCGGCCAGTAGCGTTCATTATCCAGCAGGCGGGCAATGTTCACCGCACGAAACTCGCTGGGGTTTTCGCGCAGCACGTCGAGCTCGGGGAGATCAATCTCCGCCGTATCCACCTGAATGCCCTGCTGTCTGAGAGACGCGGCGGCAAGATGCGGCTGGAAATCAAGGAAACCGCTGATCCCCACCACCCGCACGTGCCCGACAGCGATGGGGGCGACAGGCACCTCTTCCGGGCTAAGCCAGGCGGCGCGCAGAGTGCCGAGCGGCGTGACGCGCTGATGATTTTGCTCGGCGTCACCCTGCATGCGTGCGCCGCAGGCGGTCAGCAGGTGTTCGGTTTCGCAGGCAAAGCGGGCCATATTCTCTGCGCCCGTCAGGCGGTAGGGATGTTCAGGCGGCAGATCGGCGAACGATAGCGCGCCCAGTAAATCCAGCGAGCCGGAGGAGAAGTGCAGGGCACTTTGACCGCGAGTGACAATGGCGCAGCGCAGACCCCGCTGCGTCAGTTTGAGACCGCACAGCAGGCCCGCCAGCCCTCCACCCACAATCACGGTATCAAATTTCATGGTTGTGCTCCTTCTCCAGACCGCAAAGTCCCTGATAGACCCAGCGGGTAAACTCACTTTCGCGCAGGGCATCGCCCCAGGCGACGGGCTGAATGCCTTTCCAGCGCTCATTTAAAAAATCGCTGAGCTGGGCGAGCGACTGGGTTGAGGAGGTGGCATGAAAACGTTGCAGCAGCCCGGCGGCACGGCAGGCGCACAGCTCCCCCTGACAGGTGCCCATCCCGACTCGCGTGCGGCGGCGTAAATCAAGCAGGTTGTTCACCGTCAGGTTTTCCACGGCATATTGCACCTCGCCTGCGGTCACGGCTTCGCATTCGCACACCAGGCTGCGGCTGAGTCGCCCTTCACCAAGCCAGGTCGGGGTGCGGTCGCCGTGGCGGTAAATCGCCGAACCGCGAAGCGGGGCAGGAAGTGAAATGATTTTGTGCAGCGTTTTTTCTGTCGATTGCTGCGAGCCGGGCAGGGCCCGCTCCGCCGTCACGCACGGCGCGGTGTTACCGAGCTTACGGCAGACGGCATCGGTGGCCCACTCCGCCATCAGCCGGTAGGTCATCAGCTTGCCGCCGGTAATGGTGATAAACCCGTCCATGCCGTCGCGTTCGGCGTGATCGAGCAGCACGATGCCGCGGCTGACGTTACGCCCGCTCGGATCGTTGTCGCTGGCGACGAGGGGACGCACGCCCGCGTAGGCACGCAGAATACGCGTCTGCGCCATCACCGGGGCCAGCTTTTCCCCTTCGCGCAGCAGGATATCCACCTCTTCGGCGGTAACGCGGTTGTAATCAATTTCGCTGTAGTCCACATGCATTGAGGTCGTGCCGATCAACGAAATGGTGTCCCCCGGCACGAGGATGTCGGCGTCAGACGGTTTACGGCAGCGGTTGATGACATGGTTATTGATGCGATGGTCGAGGATCAGCAGCGAGCCTTTGGCCGGGAACATGCGGACGGATAAATCGGCGTATTCCGCGATGCGCTGGCCCCAGATCCCCGCCGCGTTGACCACGACGGTGGCATACAGCTCGCGGTGTTCATTGTACTGCGTATCACACACGCGCACCCCGCGCACGGTATTACCTTCACGAATAAGCCCGGTGACGTGATGCCCGGTCAGGATCTGTGCGCCGTGTTCCCGCGCGTCGAGCATATTGGCGGCGGTCAGGCGGAAAGGATCAACGGTTCCGTCAGGCACTTTTACCGCGCCCAGTAACGCCGGGTTTACCGAGGGTTCAAGACGGCGCGCCTGTGCAGGATCGAGCGCCTCGGCCTGAATGCCTGCCGCCGTGCAGGCGGTGATAAAGGTTTGCTGAAAGCCGAAATCATCTTCGGGAAGGGTGATAAAAAGGCCGTTGGTCGGTTCAACGCAGTGGCGGGCGATGCGCCTGAGGATCTGGTTTTCAGCAATACACTCGCGCGCGGACTCAGCGTCAGTGACCGCATAGCGGGCACCGCTGTGCAACAGACCGTGGTTACGCCCCGTTGCGCCGGTGGCGATGTCGTGGCGTTCCAGAAGCGTGACGCTCAATCCCCGCAGGGCGCAGTCGCGTGCGATGCCGGCACCCGTCGCGCCACCGCCAATGATAATCACATCGCTGAAGCGTGGATCGTGAATTGTCATTGCCTTTCCTCTATGTTCGTTTTTTAGCATTTAGCCACATTGATCGTGTGGTTTGTTTGATTTCGAACATAAACGCGCGAAATTCGAAAGTGAAACGTGATTTCATGCGCTTTTTTGCGCATTCTGTCATATTTCTGTAACAATCTGTGCGTTGATTCACAGTAACATTCACCGTGATTTCTTAACATCGCCGCCTCTGTAGCCGGGCGCGAGATGCCCGGTCATTTTTTGAAAGGCCACGGAGGCTGTTATGCTCAGTATCTTTAAACCTGCGCCACACCGGGCGCGACTGCCAGAGGCAGAGATTGATCCTCTCTACCGCCGTCTGCGTTGGCAAATCTTCCTCGGGATCTTCTTCGGGTATGCGGCGTACTATCTGGTACGTAAAAACTTTGCGCTCGCCATGCCGTACCTGGTGGAACAAGGCTTCTCCCGCGGCGATCTGGGCTTTGCGCTGTCGGGGATCTCCATCGCGTACGGTTTTTCGAAGTTCATTATGGGGTCGGTGTCGGATCGCTCGAATCCGCGCGTGTTCCTGCCCGCCGGTCTGATCCTCGCGGCAGCGGTGATGCTGTTCATGGGCTTTGTGCCATGGGCGACCTCCAGCATTGCCGTCATGTTCGTACTGCTGTTCCTCTGCGGCTGGTTCCAGGGGATGGGGTGGCCGCCATGCGGACGTACCATGGTGCACTGGTGGTCACAGAAAGAGCGCGGTGGGATTGTATCGGTCTGGAACTGCGCGCATAACGTCGGGGGCGGGCTTCCGCCGCTGCTGTTCCTGCTGGGGATGGCCTGGTTCAACGACTGGCACGCGGCGCTCTATATGCCTGCCTTTGGCGCCATTCTGGTGGCGATTATCGCCTTCGCCCTGATGCGCGACACGCCGCAGTCCTGCGGCCTGCCGCCGATTGAAGAGTACAAAAACGACTACCCGGATGATTACAGCGAGAAGCACGAAGAAGAGCTGACCGCGAAACAGATCTTCATGAAGTATGTGCTGCCAAACAAGCTGCTGTGGTACATCGCGGTGGCGAACGTGTTTGTCTACCTGCTGCGTTACGGCATCCTCGACTGGTCCCCGACTTACCTGAAAGAGGTGAAGCACTTCGCGCTGGATAAATCCTCCTGGGCCTATTTCCTGTATGAATACGCGGGCATTCCCGGCACGCTGATCTGCGGCTGGATGTCGGACAAAGTGTTTAAGGGCAACCGTGGGGCGACAGGCGTGTTCTTTATGACGCTGGTTACCATCGCGACGGTCGTTTACTGGCTTAACCCACCGGGTAATCCGGGTGTGGATATGGCCTGTATGATCGTAATCGGCTTCCTGATTTATGGTCCGGTTATGCTGATCGGCCTGCACGCGCTGGAGCTGGCGCCGAAGAAAGCGGCAGGCACGGCGGCAGGCTTTACCGGTCTGTTTGGCTACCTCGGCGGTTCAGTGGCGGCAAGTGCCATCGTCGGTTACACCGTCGATTTCTTCGGCTGGGACGGTGGCTTTATGGTGATGATTGGCGGCAGCGTGCTGGCGGTTCTGCTGTTGATCGTCGTGATGATTGGTGAAAAACGTCACCATGCCGAGGTGCTGGCGCGTCGTCAGTAAGGAGCATTGCGATGAAATTAACTCAGTTAGCGACAGGCCTGCTGCTGGCGGGTCTGATGACAGGCTCCGCGCTGGCGGCGGATAAAATCGTGATCGCCCACCGTGGCGCCAGCGGTTATCTGCCGGAGCATACGCTGCCGGCAAAAGCGATGGCCTATGCCCAGGGCGCGGATTATCTGGAGCAGGATCTGGTGATGACGAAGGACGACCAGCTGGTCGTTCTGCATGACCACTATCTTGACCGCGTGACGGACGTGGCGGAGCGTTTCCCGAACCGCGCCCGTAAAGATGGCCGCTACTACGCCATCGACTTCACGCTGGCGGAGATCCGCTCGCTGAAGTTTACCGAGGGCTTCGAGATTGAGAACGGTAAGAAGGTGCAGGTCTATCCGGGGCGTTTCCCGATGGGCAAGTCTGACTTCCGTATTCACACCTTCGAAGAGGAGATCGAGTTTGTTCAGGGGCTGAACCACTCGACGGGCAAAAATATCGGTATCTACCCGGAAATCAAAGCGCCGTGGTTCCACCATCAGGAAGGAAAAGACATTGCCGCGAAGACGCTGGAGGTACTGAAAAAGTACGGCTACACCAGCAAGAAGGATAAGATTTTCCTGCAATGTTTCGATGCCGCGGAACTGAAGCGCATCAAAACTGAGCTGGAGCCGAAGATGGGGATGGATCTCAATCTGGTGCAGCTGATTGCCTATACCGACTGGAATGAAACTCAGGAAAAACAGCCGGACGGGAAGTGGGTGAACTACAGCTACGACTGGATGTTTAAGCCGGGCGCGATGAAGCAGATTGCGCAGTACGCCGACGGCATCGGGCCGGATTACCACATGCTGGTGGCGGAAGGCTCAACGCCGGGCCACGTGAAGCTGACGGCGATGGTGAAAGAGGCGCATGCGAACAAGATGCAGGTGCATCCGTATACCGTGCGTGCAGACCAGCTGCCGGATTATGCGACGGACGTGAATCAGCTTTACGACGTGCTGTATAACCAGGCGGATGTGGACGGATTGTTTACGGATTTCCCGGATAAAGCGGTCGAATTCATTCACCGGAAGTAGGTTTTGTAGGTCGGGTAAGGCGAAGCCGCCACCCGACAATCAGGCTCTGCGGCCTGATGCCCTCACCCTAACCCTCTCCCACCGGGAGAGGGATCCCCAGTAATTTT
>NZ_JADCLG010000043.1:0-28986 GCF_014982425.1 Enterobacter cloacae complex sp. I1M
ATCCACCCAATCGCGATGGACGACGGTCTGCGTTTCGCAATCCGTGAAGGCGGCCGTACCGTTGGCGCGGGCGTTGTTGCTAAAGTTCTCGGCTAATCGCTGATAACATTTGACGCAATGCGCAATAAAAGGGCATCATTTGATGCCCTTTTTGCACGCTTTCACATCAGAACCTGGCTCATCAGTGATTAATTTTGTCATAATCATTGCTGAGACAGGCTCTGCGGAGAGCGTATAATACGAAAAGCGAATAGCATTTCGATTGGTTTGCCTCGCACTCGCGGGGTGAAAATGTTTGTAGAATACTTCTGACAGGTTGGTTTATGAGTGCGAATACCGAAGCTCAAGGGAGCGGGCGCGGCCTGGAAGCGATGAAATGGGTAGTTGTAGCCGTGCTGCTGATTGTGGCGATTGTCGGCAACTATCTTTATCGTGACATGATGCTGCCGCTACGCGCGCTTGCAGTGGTAATTCTGATTGCTGCGGCGGGTGGTGTCGCGCTGTTGACGACGAAAGGCAAAGCGACCGTTGCGTTTGCCCGCGAAGCGCGTACCGAAGTCCGCAAGGTCATTTGGCCGACTCGCCAGGAAACATTGCACACCACGCTGATTGTAGCGGCGGTAACCGCTGTAATGTCACTGATCCTGTGGGGACTGGATGGTATTCTGGTTCGCCTGGTATCCTTTATCACTGGCCTGAGGTTCTGAGATGTCTGAAGCCCCTAAAAAGCGCTGGTACGTCGTTCAGGCGTTTTCCGGTTTTGAAGGCCGCGTAGCTACGTCGCTGCGTGAGCATATCAAATTACACAATATGGAAGAGTTATTTGGCGAAGTTATGGTTCCGACCGAAGAAGTGGTTGAGATCCGTGGCGGCCAACGTCGCAAAAGCGAGCGTAAATTCTTCCCGGGTTACGTGCTGGTTCAGATGGTGATGAACGACGCGAGCTGGCACCTGGTGCGCAGCGTACCACGCGTGATGGGCTTTATCGGCGGCACATCTGACCGTCCGGCGCCAATCAGCGACAAAGAAGTTGATGCGATTATGAACCGCCTCCAGCAGGTGGGTGATAAACCGCGTCCGAAAACGCTGTTTGAACCGGGTGAGATGGTTCGTGTTAACGACGGTCCGTTTGCTGACTTTAATGGCGTCGTCGAAGAAGTGGACTACGAGAAGTCCCGCCTGAAAGTTTCCGTTTCTATCTTTGGTCGTGCGACCCCGGTAGAGCTGGACTTTGCTCAGGTAGAAAAAGCCTAAGCAGCGATCAAAAAAGCGACGATTTAATCGTTGCACAGGGCGCGAGATTGGAATACAATTTCGCGCCTTTTGTTTTTATGGGTTCCGACCCGTAAAACGAATTTTATTCACGGGGAGCCTCTCCGAGGCGTTATTACCCAATCAGAGGATTTTAGAATGGCTAAGAAAGTACAAGCCTACGTCAAGCTGCAGGTTGCAGCAGGTATGGCGAACCCAAGTCCACCAGTTGGTCCAGCTCTGGGTCAGCAGGGTGTGAACATCATGGAATTCTGTAAAGCGTTCAACGCCAAAACTGAATCCATGGAAAAAGGTCTGCCAATCCCAGTTGTAATCACTGTTTACGCTGACCGTTCTTTCACTTTCGTTACCAAAACCCCTCCAGCAGCAGTTCTGCTGAAGAAAGCAGCGGGCATCAAGTCTGGTTCCGGTAAGCCGAACAAAGACAAAGTGGGTAAAATTTCCCGCGCTCAGCTGCAGGAAATCGCGCAGACCAAAGCTGCCGACATGACTGGTTCCGACATTGAAGCGATGACTCGCTCCATTGAAGGTACTGCACGTTCCATGGGCCTGGTAGTGGAGGACTAAGAAATGGCTAAACTGACCAAGCGCATGTCCGTGATCCGTGACAAAGTTGATGCGACCAAACAGTACGACATCAACGAAGCTATCGCTCTGCTGAAAGAACTGGCAACTGCTAAGTTCGTTGAAAGCGTTGACGTTGCCGTTAACCTGGGCATCGACGCTCGTAAATCCGATCAGAACGTTCGTGGCGCAACTGTACTGCCACACGGTACTGGCCGTTCCGTACGCGTAGCTGTATTTGCTCAGGGTGCAAACGCTGAAGCGGCTAAAGCTGCCGGCGCTGAACTGGTAGGTATGGAAGATCTGGCTGATCAGATCAAGAAAGGCGAAATGAACTTTGACGTTGTTATTGCTTCTCCAGATGCAATGCGCGTTGTTGGCCAGCTGGGCCAGGTTCTGGGTCCACGCGGCCTGATGCCAAACCCGAAAGTGGGTACTGTAACTCCTAACGTTGCTGAAGCGGTTAAGAACGCTAAAGCAGGTCAGGTTCGTTACCGTAACGACAAAAACGGCATCATCCACACCACCATCGGTAAAGTGGACTTTGACGCTGACAAACTGAAAGAAAACCTGGAAGCTCTGCTGGTTGCGCTGAAAAAAGCTAAACCAACTCAGGCGAAAGGCGTGTACATCAAGAAAGTTAGCATCTCCACCACCATGGGTGCAGGTGTTGCAGTTGACCAGGCTGGCCTGAGCGCTGCTGCAAACTAATGCCTTTACGTGGGCGGTGATTTTGTCTACAATCTTACCCCCACGTTTGCTAACAAAAGTTAGCGGCTAAAAGAATTGTTCGTTGGAGCCTGGCCTATCCAGGCCTCCGTCGAAGACCGCAGGTGTTTCGCAAGAAACTTAATCCCCTGCGTAGACGGTGACAGAACGCTAAGATTATTTTAAATACTCTGGCTTGTTTCTGCTCACCGTATTAAGACGCTCTTCCCGTTGGGTCGAGTGAAGTGAGTTCCGGAACATGAGTTCCGGCAAACATCCAGGAGCAAAGCTAATGGCTTTAAATCTTCAAGACAAACAAGCGATTGTTGCTGAAGTCAGCGAAGTAGCCAAAGGCGCGCTGTCTGCAGTAGTTGCGGATTCCCGTGGCGTTACTGTAGACAAAATGACTGAACTGCGTAAAGCAGGTCGTGAAGCTGGCGTATACATGCGTGTTGTTCGTAACACCCTGCTGCGTCGCGTAGTTGAAGGTACTCAGTTCGAGTGCCTGAAAGACACGTTTGTTGGTCCGACCCTGATTGCATACTCTATGGAACACCCGGGCGCTGCTGCTCGTCTGTTCAAAGAGTTCGCGAAAGCGAATGCAAAATTTGAGGTCAAAGCTGCAGCCTTTGAAGGTGAGTTGATCCCGGCATCGCAAATCGATCGCCTGGCCACCCTGCCGACCTACGAAGAAGCAATTGCACGCCTGATGGCAACCATGAAAGAAGCTGCGGCTGGCAAACTGGTTCGCACTCTGGCTGCTGTACGCGATGCGAAAGAAGCTGCTTAATCGCAGTTATCTTTATAAAGCATTTGCTTACGTATAAACTTATTCTGATTTTCAGGAACAATTTAAATGTCTATCACTAAAGATCAAATCATTGAAGCAGTAGCAGCTATGTCCGTAATGGACGTTGTAGAGCTGGTTTCTGCAATGGAAGAAAAATTCGGTGTTTCTGCTGCTGCTGCTGTAGCTGTAGCTGCGGGCCCGGCTGAAGCTGCTGAAGAAAAAACTGAATTCGACGTAATTCTGAAAGCTGCTGGCGCGAACAAAGTTGCTGTAATCAAAGCAGTACGTGGCGCAACTGGCCTGGGTCTGAAAGAAGCTAAAGACCTGGTAGAATCTGCTCCAGCTGCGCTGAAAGAAGGCGTGAGCAAAGACGACGCAGAAGCACTGAAAAAATCTCTGGAAGAAGCTGGCGCTGAAGTTGAAGTTAAATAAGCCAACTTTTCTGGTTGCAGCCTAAGTAATTAGGCTGATGGCTGGTGACTTTTTAGTCACCAGCCTTTTTGCGCTGTAAGGCATCAGCAGCATTTCACACTGTTTGACTGCTGGTTGTCCTGACAATGCTTGTTTCTATCGACGACTTAATATACTGCGACAGGGTGCTCGCTCTGTGTAAATCGCAATGAAATGGTTTAAGCGTGATAGCAACAGGTATTGCGGAAAGTATTCAATTTTCCGGTCCACAAAATGGTGTTGCACAAACTGTCCCTTCGTCGGACAGATGGGTCGACTTGTCAGCGAGCTGAGGAACCCTATGGTTTACTCCTATACCGAGAAAAAACGTATTCGTAAGGATTTTGGTAAACGTCCACAAGTTCTGGACATTCCATATCTCCTTTCTATCCAGCTTGACTCGTTCCAGAAGTTTATCGAGCAAGATCCTGAAGGGCAGTACGGCCTGGAAGCAGCCTTCCGTTCCGTGTTCCCGATTCAGAGCTACAGCGGTAATTCCGAGCTGCAGTACGTCAGCTACCGCCTTGGCGAACCGGTGTTTGACGTTCAGGAATGTCAGATCCGTGGCGTGACCTATTCCGCACCGCTGCGCGTAAAACTGCGTCTGGTGATCTACGAGCGCGAAGCGCCGGAAGGCACCGTAAAAGACATTAAAGAACAAGAAGTCTACATGGGTGAAATTCCACTCATGACGGACAACGGTACTTTCGTTATCAACGGTACTGAGCGTGTTATCGTTTCCCAGCTGCACCGTAGCCCGGGCGTCTTCTTCGACAGCGATAAAGGTAAAACGCACTCTTCCGGTAAAGTACTGTATAACGCACGCATCATTCCTTACCGTGGTTCATGGCTGGACTTCGAATTCGATCCAAAAGACAACCTGTTTGTCCGTATCGACCGTCGTCGTAAGCTGCCTGCAACCATCATTCTGCGTGCACTGAACTATACCACTGAGCAGATCCTGGACCTGTTCTTTGAGAAAGTGATCTTTGAAATCCGCGACAACAAGTTGCAGATGGAGTTGGTGCCGGAACGTCTGCGTGGTGAGACCGCGTCGTTCGACATCGAAGCCGACGGCAAAGTGTATGTGGAAAAAGGTCGCCGTATCACCGCGCGCCACATCCGCCAGCTGGAAAAAGATGATATCAAACACATCGAAGTTCCGGTTGAATACATTGCAGGAAAAGTAGCCGCGAAAGATTACGTTGATGAATCAACTGGCGAGCTGATCTGCCCGGCGAACATGGAGCTGAGCCTGGATCTGCTGGCTAAGCTGAGCCAGTCTGGCCACAAACGTATCGAAACGCTGTTCACCAACGATCTGGACCACGGTCCGTACATCTCTGAGACTGTACGCGTCGACCCAACCAACGATCGTCTGAGCGCGCTGGTTGAAATCTACCGCATGATGCGTCCTGGTGAGCCACCAACTCGCGAAGCGGCTGAAAGCCTGTTCGAGAACCTGTTCTTCTCCGAAGACCGCTACGATCTGTCCGCGGTAGGTCGTATGAAGTTCAACCGTTCTCTGCTGCGCGACGAAATCGAAGGTTCCGGTATCCTGAGCAAAGACGACATCATTGAAGTGATGAAGAAGCTCATCGATATCCGTAACGGTAAAGGCGAAGTGGACGATATCGACCACCTCGGCAACCGTCGTATCCGTTCCGTAGGCGAAATGGCGGAAAACCAGTTCCGCGTTGGCCTGGTTCGTGTAGAGCGTGCGGTGAAAGAGCGTCTGTCTCTGGGCGATCTGGATACCCTGATGCCTCAGGATATGATCAACGCCAAGCCGATTTCTGCGGCAGTGAAAGAGTTCTTCGGTTCCAGCCAGCTGTCTCAGTTCATGGACCAGAACAACCCGCTGTCTGAGATCACGCACAAACGCCGTATCTCTGCACTCGGCCCAGGCGGTCTGACCCGTGAACGTGCAGGCTTTGAAGTTCGAGACGTACACCCGACTCACTACGGTCGCGTATGTCCAATCGAAACGCCTGAAGGTCCAAACATCGGTCTGATCAACTCCCTGTCCGTGTACGCACAGACAAACGAATACGGTTTCCTTGAGACCCCGTATCGTAAAGTGACCGACGGTGTGGTTACCGACGAAATTCATTACCTGTCTGCTATCGAAGAAGGCAACTACGTTATCGCTCAGGCGAACTCCAACCTGGATGACGAAGGCCACTTTGTAGAAGATCTGGTTACCTGCCGTAGCAAAGGCGAATCCAGCCTGTTCAGCCGCGACCAGGTTGACTACATGGACGTATCCACCCAACAGGTGGTATCCGTCGGTGCGTCCCTGATCCCGTTCCTGGAACACGATGACGCCAACCGTGCATTGATGGGTGCGAACATGCAACGTCAGGCCGTTCCAACTCTGCGTGCTGATAAGCCGCTGGTTGGTACCGGTATGGAACGTGCTGTTGCCGTTGACTCCGGTGTTACAGCAGTTGCTAAGCGTGGCGGTACCGTTCAGTACGTTGACGCATCCCGTATCGTTATCAAAGTTAACGAAGACGAGATGTATCCGGGCGAAGCGGGTATCGACATCTACAACCTGACCAAATACACCCGTTCTAACCAGAACACCTGTATCAACCAGATGCCTTGCGTATCTCTGGGTGAGCCAGTTGAGCGCGGCGACGTGCTGGCAGACGGTCCGTCCACCGACCTCGGTGAACTGGCGCTCGGTCAGAACATGCGCGTAGCGTTCATGCCGTGGAACGGTTACAACTTCGAAGACTCCATCCTCGTCTCCGAGCGTGTGGTTCAGGAAGATCGTTTCACCACCATCCACATTCAGGAACTGGCCTGTGTGTCCCGTGACACCAAGCTGGGGCCAGAAGAGATCACTGCCGACATCCCTAACGTGGGTGAAGCTGCGCTCTCCAAACTGGATGAATCCGGTATTGTTTACATCGGTGCGGAAGTGACCGGCGGCGACATTCTGGTTGGTAAGGTTACACCGAAAGGCGAAACCCAGCTGACGCCAGAAGAGAAACTGCTGCGTGCTATCTTCGGTGAGAAAGCGTCTGACGTTAAAGACTCTTCTCTGCGCGTACCAAACGGTGTTTCCGGTACGGTTATCGACGTTCAGGTCTTCACTCGTGACGGCGTTGAGAAAGATAAGCGTGCGCTGGAAATCGAAGAGATGCAGCTCAAACAGGCTAAGAAAGACCTGTCTGAAGAACTGCAAATCCTCGAAGCGGGTCTGTTCAGCCGTATCTATGCGGTGCTGGTTGCCGGTGGCGTTGAAGCTGAGAAGCTCGACAAACTGCCACGCGATCGCTGGCTGGAGCTGGGCCTGACCGACGAAGAGAAACAGAATCAGCTGGAACAGCTGGCTGAGCAGTATGACGAACTGAAACACGAGTTCGAGAAAAAACTCGAAGCGAAACGCCGCAAAATCACTCAGGGCGACGATCTGGCACCAGGCGTGCTGAAGATTGTTAAGGTGTATCTGGCTGTTAAACGTCAGATCCAGCCTGGTGACAAGATGGCAGGTCGTCACGGTAACAAGGGTGTTATCTCTAAGATCAACCCGATCGAAGATATGCCGCACGATGCTAACGGTACGCCGGTAGATATCGTACTGAACCCACTGGGTGTACCGTCTCGTATGAACATCGGTCAGATCCTGGAAACCCACCTGGGTATGGCTGCGAAAGGTATCGGCGACAAGATTAACGCCATGCTGAAGCAGCAGGAAGAAGTCGCGAAACTGCGCGAGTTCATCCAGCGTGCCTACGATCTGGGTACCGACGTGCGTCAGAAAGTCGACCTGAACACCTTCAGCGATGATGAAGTTCTGCGTCTGGCGGAAAACCTGCGTAAGGGTATGCCAATTGCAACGCCGGTATTCGACGGTGCAAAAGAAGCTGAAATTAAAGAGCTGCTGCAACTGGGTGGTCTGCCAACGTCTGGTCAGATTACGCTGTTTGACGGCCGTACCGGTGAACAGTTCGAGCGTCCGGTAACCGTAGGTTACATGTACATGCTGAAACTGAACCACCTGGTCGACGACAAGATGCACGCTCGTTCTACCGGTTCTTACAGCCTGGTTACTCAGCAGCCGCTGGGTGGTAAGGCTCAGTTCGGTGGTCAGCGCTTCGGGGAGATGGAAGTGTGGGCGCTGGAAGCATACGGCGCAGCATACACCCTGCAGGAAATGCTCACCGTTAAGTCTGATGACGTGAATGGTCGTACTAAGATGTATAAGAACATCGTAGACGGCAACCATCAGATGGAACCGGGCATGCCAGAATCCTTCAACGTACTGTTGAAAGAGATTCGTTCGCTGGGTATCAACATCGAACTGGAAGACGAGTAATTCTCGCTCAAACAGGTCACTGGTGTCGGGTTAACCCCCGACACCAGATTGTGCTAACTCCGACGGGAGCAAATCCGTGAAAGATTTATTAAAGTTTCTGAAAGCGCAGACTAAAACCGAAGAGTTTGATGCGATCAAAATTGCTCTGGCTTCGCCAGACATGATCCGTTCATGGTCTTTTGGTGAAGTTAAAAAGCCGGAAACCATCAACTACCGTACGTTCAAACCTGAGCGTGACGGCCTTTTCTGTGCGCGTATTTTCGGGCCAGTAAAAGACTACGAGTGCCTGTGCGGTAAGTACAAGCGCCTGAAACACCGTGGTGTGATCTGTGAGAAGTGCGGCGTTGAAGTGACCCAGACCAAAGTACGCCGTGAGCGTATGGGCCACATTGAGCTGGCGTCTCCAACTGCTCACATCTGGTTCCTGAAATCTCTGCCGTCCCGTATCGGCCTGCTGCTGGATATGCCGCTGCGCGATATCGAACGTGTTCTGTACTTCGAATCTTATGTTGTGATCGAAGGCGGGATGACGAATCTGGAACGTAACCAGATCCTGACCGAAGAACAGTATCTGGACGCGCTGGAAGAGTTCGGTGACGAATTCGACGCGAAGATGGGTGCGGAAGCTATCCAGGCCCTGCTGAAGAGCATGGATCTGGAGCAAGAGTGTGAAACTCTGCGCGAAGAGCTGAACGAAACCAACTCCGAAACCAAGCGTAAAAAGCTGACCAAGCGTATCAAACTGCTGGAAGCGTTCGTACAGTCTGGTAACAAACCAGAGTGGATGATCCTCACCGTTCTGCCGGTTCTGCCGCCAGATCTGCGTCCGCTGGTTCCGCTGGATGGTGGTCGTTTTGCAACGTCGGATCTGAACGATCTGTACCGTCGCGTGATCAACCGTAACAACCGTCTGAAACGTCTGCTGGATCTGGCTGCGCCGGACATCATCGTACGCAACGAAAAACGTATGCTGCAGGAAGCGGTAGATGCCCTGCTGGATAACGGTCGTCGCGGTCGTGCGATCACCGGTTCTAACAAACGTCCTCTGAAATCTTTGGCCGACATGATCAAAGGTAAGCAGGGTCGTTTCCGTCAGAACCTGCTCGGTAAGCGTGTTGACTACTCCGGTCGTTCTGTAATCACCGTAGGTCCATACCTGCGTCTGCATCAGTGCGGTCTGCCTAAGAAAATGGCTCTGGAGCTGTTCAAACCGTTCATCTACGGCAAGCTGGAACTGCGTGGCCTGGCCACCACCATCAAAGCCGCTAAGAAAATGGTTGAGCGTGAAGAAGCTGTCGTTTGGGATATCCTGGACGAAGTGATCCGCGAACACCCGGTACTGCTGAACCGTGCACCAACTCTGCACCGTTTGGGTATCCAGGCATTTGAGCCAGTCCTGATCGAAGGTAAAGCGATCCAGCTGCACCCGCTGGTTTGTGCGGCCTATAACGCCGACTTCGATGGTGACCAGATGGCTGTTCACGTACCGCTGACGCTGGAAGCCCAGCTCGAAGCGCGTGCGCTGATGATGTCTACCAACAACATCCTGTCTCCAGCGAACGGTGAACCTATCATCGTTCCTTCTCAGGACGTTGTATTGGGTCTGTACTATATGACCCGTGACTGTGTTAACGCCAAAGGCGAAGGCATGGTGCTGACTGGCCCGAAAGAAGCTGAGCGTATTTATCGCGCTGGCCTGGCCTCTCTGCATGCGCGCGTTAAAGTGCGTATCACCGAATACGAAAAAGATGAAAACGGCGAATTCGTGGCGATTACCAGCCTGAAAGACACGACCGTTGGCCGTGCGATTCTGTGGATGATCGTACCGAAAGGTCTGCCTTTCTCCATCGTCAACCAGGCGCTGGGCAAGAAAGCGATCTCCAAAATGCTGAACACCTGTTACCGCATTCTGGGCCTGAAGCCGACCGTTATCTTCGCTGACCAGACAATGTACACCGGCTTTGCTTATGCAGCGCGTTCAGGTGCATCTGTTGGTATCGATGACATGGTCATCCCAGAGAAGAAACACGAGATCATCTCTGAAGCGGAAGCTGAAGTTGCTGAGATCCAGGAGCAGTTCCAGTCTGGTCTGGTAACCGCAGGCGAACGTTACAACAAAGTTATCGATATCTGGGCTGCGGCGAACGATCGTGTATCCAAAGCGATGATGGATAACCTGCAAACCGAAACCGTGATTAACCGTGACGGCGTAGAAGAGCAGCAGGTCTCCTTCAACAGCATCTACATGATGGCCGACTCCGGTGCGCGTGGTTCTGCGGCACAGATTCGTCAGCTGGCAGGTATGCGTGGTCTGATGGCGAAGCCAGATGGCTCCATCATCGAAACGCCAATCACCGCGAACTTCCGTGAAGGTCTGAACGTACTCCAGTACTTCATCTCCACGCACGGTGCGCGTAAAGGTCTGGCGGATACCGCACTGAAAACGGCGAACTCCGGTTATCTGACGCGTCGTCTGGTTGACGTTGCGCAGGATCTGGTCGTCACCGAAGACGATTGTGGCACCCTCGAAGGTATCACCATGACCCCGGTTATCGAGGGTGGTGATGTTAAAGAGCCGCTGCGCGATCGCGTACTGGGTCGTGTGACCGCGGAAGACATCCTGAAGCCGGGCACCGCAGACATTCTGGTTCCACGCAACACTCTGCTGCACGAACAGTGGTGTGACCTGCTGGAAGCGAACTCTGTTGACTCTGTGAAAGTGCGTTCCGTTGTATCCTGTGACACCGACTTTGGTGTGTGTGCGCACTGCTACGGTCGTGACCTGGCGCGTGGCCACATCATCAACAAAGGTGAGGCTATCGGCGTTATCGCAGCACAGTCCATCGGTGAGCCGGGTACACAGCTGACGATGCGTACGTTCCACATCGGTGGTGCGGCATCTCGTGCGGCTGCTGAATCCAGCATCCAGGTGAAAAACAAAGGTAGCATCAAGCTCAGCAACGCGAAGTCTGTTGTTAACTCCGCAGGCAAGCTGGTTGTGACTTCTCGTAACACCGAGCTGAAGCTTATCGACGAATTCGGTCGTACCAAAGAGAGCTATAAAGTGCCTTACGGTGCGGTTATGGCGAAAGGTGATGGCGAGCAGGTTGCCGGCGGCGAAACCGTAGCAAACTGGGATCCACACACCATGCCGGTTATCACCGAAGTAAGTGGTTTCATCCGCTTCACTGACATGATCGACGGCCAGACCATTACTCGTCAGACCGACGAGCTGACCGGTCTGTCTTCTCTGGTGGTTCTGGATTCTGCTGAACGTACTACCGGTGGTAAAGATCTGCGTCCTGCACTGAAAATCGTTGATGCTCAGGGTAACGACGTTCTGATCCCTGGCACCGATATGCCTGCGCAGTACTTCCTGCCGGGTAAAGCGATTGTACAGCTGGAAGATGGCGTACAGATCAGCTCTGGTGACACCCTGGCGCGTATTCCTCAGGAATCCGGCGGTACCAAGGACATCACCGGTGGTCTGCCACGCGTTGCGGACCTGTTCGAAGCACGTCGTCCGAAAGAGCCTGCTATCCTGGCTGAAATCAGCGGTATCATCTCCTTCGGTAAAGAGACCAAAGGTAAGCGCCGTCTGGTTATCACGCCAGTAGATGGCAGCGAGCCGTACGAAGAGATGATTCCTAAGTGGCGTCAGCTCAACGTGTTCGAAGGTGAACGCGTGGAACGTGGTGACGTGGTCTCCGATGGTCCAGAAGCGCCGCACGACATCCTGCGTCTGCGTGGTGTGCATGCTGTTACTCGTTACATTGTTAACGAAGTACAGGACGTATACCGTCTGCAGGGCGTTAAGATTAACGATAAGCACATCGAAGTTATCGTTCGTCAGATGCTGCGTAAAGCAACCATCGAAAACGCGGGCAGCTCCGACTTCCTGGAAGGCGAGCAGGTTGAATACTCACGCGTTAAGATCGCTAACCGCGATCTGGAAGCGAACGGCAAAATCGGTGCGACCTTTGCACGCGATCTGCTGGGTATCACCAAAGCGTCTCTGGCAACCGAGTCCTTCATCTCTGCTGCATCGTTCCAGGAAACCACTCGTGTCCTGACCGAAGCGGCTGTTGCAGGTAAACGTGATGAACTGCGCGGTCTGAAAGAGAACGTTATCGTGGGTCGTCTGATCCCGGCCGGTACCGGTTATGCGTACCACCAGGATCGTATGCGTCGTCGCGCAGCGGGCGAACTGCCAGCTGCACCGCAGGTGACTGCCGAAGATGCATCCGCGAGCCTTGCAGAACTGCTGAACGCAGGTCTGGGCGGTTCCGACAACGAGTAATCGTTGATGCCCGGTAGGTAAAATTACCGGGCATATGAATCACAGGTCGGGTAAGCGCAGCGCCACCCGACAATAAAAAACCCGCCTCGGCGGGTTTTTTTACGTCTGTATGTCTTCAATTCACTAACGGGATGCGTCGATAAAGCTCAATCATATCGCCCGCCAGATCCTGAATGACCATCGCGTTCATCAGGTGATCCTGAGAGTGAACGGTGATCAGGTTAACCGGAAGTTTACCTGTCCCTTCATCAAGACCGATAAGCTGCGTCTGGATAGTATGCGCATGTTTCACATATTCACGCGACTCTTCCATCGCTTTCTCGGCTTCGTCAAAGTCACCTTTTCGCGCCATTTGCAACGCTGTCAGGGCCGCACTGCGCGCCGCACCTGCATTGACCAATAGCTCCATGATTGTGGTTTCTAAGTCTTCCATTATGACTCCAGCAGCTTGAGCGCTTTTTCCAGTACGGCATCACCTTTCATCATGCCGTAATCCATCATGTCGATAACCGCGACCTTTTTTCCGAGCGGATCGGCCTGCGCCTGGAGTTTTGCCTGTTCGTATTTAACCTGTGGCCCCAGTAATACGATATCAGCCGTCGCGATGTTATCTTTAAACTCCGCGACCGGAACGGCTTTAATGGTTACTTCGACTCCTTTTTTCTGCGCGGCATCTTTCATACGTTGAACCAGCATGCTGGTTGACATTCCCGCTGCACAGCATAAAACGATGTTCTTCATAGTCAGCCTCGATCTACATGTGTTTATTGATAATTATCCCGCGCAGACCGCTTCAACAACCGCTTTACCGCGATTGTGTGTCAGGCATCACAAAGAAATCGGCATTTTTCTGAAACCGGTTACAATTTTATACATGAAAGCATTCTGCCCGTCTTAACGGGCGGAATTTCAGGAAGGGTATTATCGGCTGGCCGTGCTTACGATGCGGTTTTTACCCTGTTGTTTAGCGGTATACAGCGCTTCATCTACGCTGCCGATAAATTGTTCCAGCGGTTCGAAGTGCCACTCTCCCACCCCCGCGCTGAAGGTTACTCGCAGGTTCTCTTCCCGCCAGGTCCGTTTTTCCACGGCGGTGCGCCAGGCTTCCAGTAGCGCGTGCGCGGAGTTCATCAGCTCGGCCGGGAAAATCACCCCGAACTCTTCCCCACCGTAGCGGTAAACGGAAACGTGGTGAGGCTGCATGATCTGAATACCTTCGCGCGCCACGCTGCGCAGAACAATATCCCCGCTCAGGTGGCCCCAGGTGTCGTTAATAGATTTGAAGTTATCGATATCGACCAGCGCCAGAACGAAGGGTTGATGAGCGGTCAGCAGCTCATCCACATCGTTGTCGAAAGCACGGCGGTTCTTGCAGCCTGTCAGCGCATCATGGGTGGCCTGACGGACATAGGCCATCTCACGTTCCTTATTGGTTCGAATGGTATGGCTGAGCATCGCCTCAAGACGTGGCGCCTGATTGACGTCTCCGGTTTTGATGGCGTTGATAATGTTCATCAGCACAGAACGCGAGGCATGGCGCAGGTAGAGCCCGAACAGAATGATGATGATTGCCGCCAGCGCAAATCCCCAGCCGACGACGGTGGTTTCATGCCGGGTGATGACGGAAAGCGTGGCATCGGAGACCCGATAAATCACAAACCAGTCCGGATTGGTGAAAGAGTAGTAGTAATACCAGGTTTTACTTTTGGGGTCGAAAAGATGCCCTTCGCCGCTGGTCATTTTGTCCATCAGCGCTTCGCTTACGTACTGCTTAAAGAGCGCCCCCGTGTCCGGATGCAGCACAACGGCGCCGTCACGTTCCACGACAAAAAACTCACCCTGAACCGGTGCCACCATCTGGCGCAAGGTATACCCCATGGAGGTTAAATCAAGATGGAAAGCGAGCGTGCCCTTCAGACGGCCTTCCGGTGAAATGACCGGTTTATAGAGGGTGACCGTAGGATGTTGGGTGAAATAGTCCAGATAGGGGCGGGTGTAGTGAGGAAAGTTGCTGGCTTCCGCTTGCCCGATAAACCATGGGCGTGTTCGTGCGTTGAACGACCTACTCTTCTCCGTTGGCAGTACTTCCGGCGCGCGCAGATGGTGCCCTTCGGTGTCCGCCAGAGAGATAGACGACACCGTCGGCATCAGATTCTGCAAATGCATTAACATCTGCAAACCGTGTGTCGGATCGATATTTATCGTCTGATTCACTCTGTCTTCACGGGCGTAGTACATCGCAGCGCGACCAAGAATATAGTCATTTTCTCGCAGGATGGATTCGGTATAGTTCACCGCCAGATTATGGGTGAAGTTACCATTAATTTTATGATAATCCTCAATAAAATCCTTCCGTTGTGAAAGGATGACCAGGATCGCGATTATCGCGAAACTGAACAGAATCCCCGCGAAGCTGACCATAATTGGTCGGGTAAAAGAGAGCTTTTTACTGTGGAGTGCCATGAGTTGTGCATCAATCCAGATGGTAGACGCGTTGCGTCTGTCGATATCCTCAGCATAGTCGCTGTCAGATTGCTGGTAGTAAATTATACAGAAAGCGATTTCCGACGGGTTGATTTATCTTAAGAGTAGATAAGAAACGACGTATTTATTTTATCAATTGAAATTTTGTTTAAGGGGCGGAGGGCAGGGCGAAACGAGGAAGAAGCATTTTCACCCTGGTCAGCGTCCGTTGCTGACGTGGTTAATCCTAATAAAACCGGGCAGATCTCCTCAATCGCCCGGCGTTGATCTTACGAGCCGTCTCGTAACCTTTCCGCATTGTTGCAGGCGGTTTCAGCGCAAATGCGAAGCTCTTCCCAGCCAGCTGTCCCAGTCTTTCCACACGGGCTGTAGCCCCTGTGCAGTCAGGGCTTCCGCCACCGCGTCGGGCCGTCGTCCGTCGTGCGGTGCAAACTGTTCCAGTTCCGGGCGATCGTCCGCGTAACCGCCCGGCTGCGTTTTGGAAAAGGCGCTGACGTTGTTGATCGCCAGAGGGATCGCGCGGTCGCGAAACGCGGGGGATTCACGCGTGGAGAGCGACAATTCCACTTCCGGCGCGAACAGGCGAAATGCGCACAGGGTTTGCACCAGCTGGCGCTCATCCATCAGCGAGGCGGGTTCAATGCCTCCCGTACACGGACGCAGCCGTGGGAATGAGATGGAATAGCGGCTTTGCCAGTAGTACTGCTGTAGCCACAGCAGATGCTCTGCCACCATATAGCAGTCAACCCGCCAGCTGTCGGACAGACCGATAAGCGCGCCCAGCCCAATTTTATCGATACCGGCGCGCCCCAGCCTGTCCGGCGTTTCCAGCCGGAAGATGAAATCCTGCTTCTTCCCTTTCAGGTGATGCCGGGCATAGGTCGCCTCGTGGTAGGTTTCCTGATAAACCATTACGCCGTCCAGCCCAAGGGTTTTCAGTTCCGCATATTCCTCTTGCGACAGAGGCTGCACTTCCATTTGCAATGAGGCAAATTCGCGGCGGATGGCCGGAAGATGCTGGCGAAAATAGTCCATCCCCACTTTGCCCTGATGTTCACCCGTCACCAGTAAGAGATGTTCAAAACCCATCTCACGAATAGCCGCACACTCGCGGGCGATCTCATGCTCATCCAGCGTTTTACGCTTAATGCGGTTGCTCATTGAGAAGCCACAGTAGGTGCAGTCGTTGGCGCACAGGTTAGAGAGATAAAGCGGCACGTAAAAGCTCACCGTGTTGCCAAAGCGCTGGCGGGTAAGGCGTTGCGCGCGCTGCGCCATCGGTTCAAGGTATGCGCTGGCTGCCGGAGAAAGCAGGGCCATCAAATCCTCGCGGGTCACATGCCGGGCTGTTAATGCCCGCTCTACGTCCGCAGAGGTTTTACTGTTGATACGTAAGGCAATATCGTCCCAGTTAAGCTGACGCCAGCGATCGGTAAAGGTAGCCATCAGAGTGCCTCCAGAAAACCGGTCAGCGGGCTGGTGGCCTGCGCCTGAAAGCTGCGCGAGCCGGGGCCGGACTGTCGTGCCAGCAGACCGGACTCCACGGCAAGGCGGAACGCACGCGCCATCATCACCGGGTCGTCGGCCACCGCAATCGCGGTATTGACCAGCACCGCATCGGCCCCCATCTCCAGCGCCTGCGCGGCGTGACTGGGTACGCCGATGCCCGCATCCACCACCACGGGCACGGTCGCCTGCTCGATGATGATCTCCAGCATCGCGCGGGTCTCCAGTCCCTGGTTGGAGCCAATGGGCGCCCCTAACGGCATCACGGCCGCGCAGCCGACCTCTTCCAGACGCTTACACAGCACGGGATCGGCACCACAGTAGGGCAGAACGGTGAATCCCTGCTGCACCAGCGTCTCTGCCGCTTTCAGGGTTTCGATCGGATCGGGCAACAGCCAGCGGGCGTCCGGATGAATTTCCAGCTTCAGCCAGCAGGTGCCGAGCGCTTCCCGGGCCAGATGCGCAGCGAAAATTGCTTCCTCGGCCGTTTTCGCACCGGAGGTATTGGGTAAGAGCGTCACGCCTGCCTCCAGTAACGGCGCAAGTATGGCATCGTTGTGCTGACGCAGATCCACGCGCTTCATCGCCAGCGTCACCAGCTGGCTGCCGCTTTCACGAATAGCATCCACCATTAGCTGCGGGGAGGCGAATTTTCCGGTTCCGGTAAACAGATGTGAATCAAAGACTTTGTCGGCAATACGTAACATCTCAGCCCCCAGCGATAACCTGAAACAGCAGGATCTGGTCGCCTTCAATGACCTGCTGATGTTCCCACCGCTCGCGCGGCAGGATCTGTTGATTGAGCGCCAGTGCCGTTCCCGGCTTCAGCTGGCGCAGCGTGTCGAGCAGGGCGGCAACGGTGAGATCGTCGTCGCACGTCATCGGCTCATCGTTAAACAGAATGCGCATCGCGGCCTCCGCATACCGGGCAGCAGTTGGCGCGGTTTAACGCCAGATGGCGCCAGCCGCTGGAACGGGCGTCGAACAGCCGGAGCGTGTTGCGCTCTGTTTCCATGCCGCTGAGCAACTTGATGGCTTCCAGCGCCTGAAGGGTACCCATCACGCCCACCACCGGCCCAAGAATGCCAGCCGTGCGGCAGTTACGCTCCGGTTCAGCCTCGTCCGGCCACAGGCAGCGGTAGCAGCCCTGCGCCCACGGCGGCGTAAGCACCATTATCTGCCCGCCGAAACCGACCGCGCTGGCGGTGATCAGCGGCGTGTTCTGTGCAACACAGGCCGCATTAATGGCCTGACGCGTCGCCATATTGTCCGTGCAGTCCAGCACCACGTCGGCAAGGGCAACTTCGCGTTGCAGATCTTCTCCGCTCAGCCGCGTCTGGAGCGCCACCAGTTCAATATCGGGGTTAAGCTGGTTCAGCCGCTTGCGCGTAACCTGTGCTTTAGGCTGGTTAACATCTTCTGTAGTGAAGAGGATTTGCCGTTGCAGGTTGCTGAGGTGTACCTCATCGTCATCGGCCAGTACCAGCGTTCCCACGCCCGCCCCGGCCAGATACAGCGCGGCGGGCGCGCCCAAGCCACCCAAACCGACAATCAGTACCCGGCTGGCGAGCAGCTTTTGCTGCCCGTCAATGGCGATATCCTCCAGCAGGATCTGGCGGCTGTAGCGCATAAAATCACGATCTTTCATCGCCTGCTCCTGCCAGTTGTAAAAGCCGTGCGGTGGCGGTCTGCCAGTCTGCGGCCTGGGTGATAGCGCTGACGACGGCGATACTGCCGACGCCGGTTTCCAGCACGGCGGGCGCACGTTCAAGGCTGATTCCGCCGATGGCGACGGTGGGGTAATCGGCAAGGCGCTTAACGTGGGCTGCCAGCTGAGCCAAACCCTGTGGGGCAGACGGCATCTGTTTGGTTTGCGTCGGGAAAACGTGGCCGAGGGCGATGTAGGAGGGGCGGGCCGCCAGCGCCACGTCGATCTCCATATCATCGTGGGTGGAAACGCCCAGCCGCAGACCGGCGTCACGGATTGCGTTGAGATCGGTCGTTTCCAGATCTTCCTGTCCCAGATGCACGCCGTACGCCTGGTGTTTAACCGCCAGCCGCCAGTAGTCGTTGATAAACAGGCGGGCGTGGTAGCGACGTCCCAGCGCGATAGCGGCGGCCACATCGGCCTCCACCTCTTCGTCGCGTTTATCCTTGATGCGCAGCTGGAGGGTGCGAACGCCTGCCTCCAGCAAGCGCTCTATCCACGCCACGCTGTCCACCACCGGGTAAAGCCCTAAGTGGAAGGAGACAGGTGGGAAATCGGGCTGGTACATTACGCCTCCTCCTTTTTGAGGTAGATTTCGCCGCCTTTGGCGCGGAAGGTTTCGGACATGTCTGCCATGCCGACTTCAATGGTCTGCGCGGCGGCGTAGTCGCGCACCTCCTGGCTGATTTTCATCGAGCAGAACTTCGGCCCACACATGGAGCAGAAGTGCGCGACTTTGCCCGATTCCTGCGGCAGGGTTTCGTCGTGGTAGGCGCGGGCGGTGAACGGATCCAGCGCCAGGTTGAACTGGTCTTCCCAGCGGAATTCAAAGCGCGCTTTGGACATGGCGTTGTCGCGAATTTGCGCGCCCGGATGGCCTTTCGCCAGATCCGCCGCGTGGGCGGCAATTTTGTAGGTGATCAGCCCCTGCTTCACGTCCTCTTTGTTTGGCAGCCCGAGGTGCTCTTTCGGCGTCACGTAGCAGAGCATGGCGCAGCCGAACCAGCCGATCATCGCCGCGCCAATGCCTGACGTGAAGTGGTCGTAGCCCGGCGCAATATCGGTGGTCAGCGGCCCCAGTGTGTAGAACGGCGCTTCGTGGCAGTGCTCCAGCTCTTCGGTCATGTTGCGGCGGATCATCTGCATCGGCACATGGCCCGGGCCTTCAATCATCACCTGGACGTCGTACTCCCAGGCGATTTTGGTCAGCTCGCCCAGCGTGTGCAGCTCGGCAAACTGCGCCTCGTCGTTAGCATCGCGGATGGAGCCCGGACGCAGGCCATCGCCCAGCGACAGAGAGACATCGTAAGCGGCGCAAATTTCGCAGATTTCGCGGAAGTGTTCGTAGAGGAAGTTTTCCTGATGATGGGAAAGGCACCATTTCGCCATAATCGAACCGCCGCGTGAGACGATACCGGTCAGACGTTTCGCCGTCATCGGCACGTAGCGCAGCAGCACGCCCGCGTGGATGGTGAAGTAGTCCACGCCCTGTTCCGCCTGCTCCAGCAGCGTGTCGCGAAACGCTTCCCAGGTGAGGTTTTCGGCGATGCCGTTGACCTTCTCCAGCGCCTGATAAATCGGGACGGTACCGATCGGCACCGGGCTGTTACGCAGGATCCACTCGCGGGTCTCATGAATATAGCGGCCCGTGGAAAGGTCCATCACCGTGTCCGCGCCCCAGCGCGTCGACCAGACCAGCTTTTCCACCTCTTCTTCGATGGATGACGTCACTGCTGAGTTGCCGATGTTGGCGTTGACCTTTACCAGGAAGTTGCGGCCGATAATCATCGGCTCGGATTCCGGATGGTTGATATTGGCAGGGATAATGGCGCGCCCGGCGGCCACTTCATCACGAACAAATTCCGGCGTGATGTTTTCCGGCAGGCGAGCGCCAAACCCTTCACCCGGATGCTGGTGGCGCAGCACTTCGCTGCGGATGCGCTCGCGGCCCATGTTTTCGCGGATGGCGATGAACTCCATCTCCGGCGTGACGATACCCTGGCGCGCGTAGTGCAGCTGGGTTACGCATTTGCCCGCTTTAGCGCGTTTCGGCGTCAGCAGGCCGGTAAAGCGCAGCGCGTCCAGACCGTCGTCGGCCAGGCGCGCGTTGGTATACGCCGAGCTGCGCACGCTCAGCTCTTCGCAGTCGTTACGGGCGTCAATCCACGGCTGGCGCAGTTTTGCCAGACCCTGCTGTACGTTGATAGCAACAGAAGGATCGCCGTACGGGCCGGAGGTGTCGTATACCGGCACGGCTTCGTTGTCTTCAAACTGCGGGCTCTCTTTGCTGCCGCCGATAAGCGTCGGGCTGAGCTGGATTTCGCGCATCGGCACGCGGATATCGGCCTGTGAACCGGTGATGTAGATGCGCGTTGAGTTCGGGAAAGCGGTGCCTTCCAGGGTGTCGATGAAGCGTTGTGCGTGTTCGCGCTGTTCGCGGCGGGTCAGTTTTGTTGTAGACATAGCTCATTCCAGATGTGAAGGACATGGCTTGTCAGACGACGGATGAAGCAAGAGAAGATCGCCCGAAGGCGATACAACAGCAGTGTGACTCTTGTTCCCTTCGCAGGTATTAACCTGATCAGGTTCCGCGGATCCCGAATTAACGGTCTCAGCCCGTGCTTTCACACTGGGCACTCCGACAAGAAAAATCCCCCTCCGCAGAGGGGCGAATGGTTGTAAATTACTCGTTAACGATTAAGAACTCAAGCAGGGCGCGCAACGTTATCGCTGGTGCTGATAGTCAGGTTGTTGTCCAGCACGAGGGCGATGAGCTTGTCTTCCAGCGTGAATCGCTCTTCCAGTGCTTCGCCAAGGTCGGAAAGCGCCTGCTGAAACTCAAGATAGTTATCGTGATCGATAGCGTTCTCCAGCGTGGAATCGTAGTAGTCCATGATCTGCTGGGTGTTGGCTTCAAGCAACGGACAGAGTTTACTGGCCGCTAAATACGGCGTTGTCCCTTCCATTTCGCGGATAATGCGTTCATAAAGGTTGAAATGGCCGTCGGAGAGGTAGTCGACCAGGCTCTGACAAAAGTCGTCCAGCGCTTTTTCATTGAGTCGCATAAAGGATTCTTTGCCAGGCTTAAGACCAACCAGATTGTAATACGCCACAAGGAGATGCTTGCGCACATGTAGCCAGCGATCCACCAGGGTGTTACTTCCTCCAACGCGCTCAGTCAGGCTTTCCAGCTGGTTTAACATGGTCGACTCCATAAGGTTTAAAATGGGATCTGCTTATCCAAAATGTAACCACAATGCTAACAACATGTCAGTGAAGCGAAGGTAGTGCAATAGATATGGATCGTATTATTGAAAAATCAGATCTGGGTTGGTGGATCGTCAGCCACGAACAAAAATTATGGCTGCCCTCAGGAGAGTTGCCCTACGGTGCCGCGGAAACGTTCGATCTGGTGGGCCAGTCCGCGCTGAAGATCGGCGAGTGGCAGGGCGATCCCGTGTGGTTGATCCAACAGGCGCGCCGTCAGGATATGGGATCCGTACGTCAGGTGCTGGATCTGGACGTCGGCCTGTTCCAGCTGGCGGGGCGCGGCGTACAGCTGGCGGAGTTTTACCGCTCGCACAAATACTGCGGTTACTGCGGCCACACCATGCACCCGAGCAAAACCGAATGGGCGTTGCTCTGCGGCCACTGCCGTGAACGTTACTACCCGCAAATCGCACCGTGCATCATTGTCGCCATCCGCCGTGATGATTCCATCCTGCTGGCGCAGCATACCCGCCATCGCAACGGCATTCACACCGTCCTCGCCGGGTTCGTGGAAGTCGGCGAAACGCTGGAACAGGCGGTGGCGCGCGAGGTGATGGAGGAGAGCGGCATTAAGGTGAAAAACCTGCGCTATGTGACGTCGCAGCCGTGGCCGTTCCCGATGTCCCTGATGACCGCGTTTATGGCGGAATACGACAGCGGCGAGATTGTTATCGATCAGAAAGAGCTGCTGGAGGCGAACTGGTATCGCTACGACGATTTACCGCTGCTGCCCCCGCCGGGAACGGTGGCGCGTCGCCTGATAGAAGATACCGTGGCAATGTGTCGGGCCGAGTATGAGTAGTGTTACACTGACGGACTGACGCAATAAGGAACTGCAAAATGACCGAACTGAAGAACGATCGTTATCTGCGTGCGCTGCTGCGCCAGCCCGTTGATGTCACCCCGGTGTGGATGATGCGCCAGGCGGGACGCTATCTGCCAGAGTACAAAGCCACGCGTGCGCAGGCGGGCGATTTTATGTCGCTGTGCAAAAACGCCGAACTGGCCTGTGAGGTGACGCTCCAGCCGCTGCGCCGCTTCCCGCTCGATGCCGCCATTCTTTTTTCGGACATTCTTACCATTCCGGACGCGATGGGCCTTGGGCTCTATTTCGAAACCGGCGAGGGGCCGCGTTTTACCTCACCGATCAAAAGCAAAGCCGACGTTGATAAGCTGCCGATCCCCGATCCGGAAGGCGAGCTGGGCTATGTGATGAACGCCGTGCGCACCATCCGCCGCGAGCTCAAAGGCGACGTGCCGCTGATTGGCTTCTCCGGTAGTCCGTGGACGCTGGCAACCTACATGGTGGAAGGTGGCAGCAGCAAAGCCTTTACCGTCATCAAAAAGATGATGTACGCAGAGCCGCAGGCCCTGCATGCCCTGCTCGACAAGCTGGCGAAGAGCGTCACGCTCTATCTCAACGCGCAGATTAAAGCGGGCGCGCAGTCGGTGATGATTTTCGACACCTGGGGCGGCGTGCTGACCGGGCGTGATTATCAGCAGTTCTCCCTGTACTACATGCACAAAATTGTCGATGGTCTGCTGCGTGAAAACGAAGGCCGTCGCGTGCCGGTAACGCTGTTTACGAAAGGCGGCGGTCAGTGGCTGGAAGCGATGGCGGCCACCGGCTGTGATGCGCTGGGCCTCGACTGGACCACTGATATTGCCGATGCGCGTCGTCGTGTGGGGGATAAAGTGGCGCTCCAGGGCAACATGGACCCTTCCATGCTCTATGCGCAGCCTGCCCGTATCGAAGAAGAAGTGTCGACTATACTGTCTGGTTTCGGCCAGGGCGAAGGCCACGTCTTCAACCTCGGTCACGGTATTCATCAGGATGTACCGCCAGAACACGCTGGCGTATTTGTGGAGGCGGTGCATCGGCTTTCTGCCCAGTATCACAAGTAAGGAGTGGTTATGGATCTCGCGTCGCTACGCGCTCAGCAAATCGAACTGGCTTCATCGGTGATCCGCGAGGATCGTCTGGATACGGACCCTCCGCGATACATTGGCGGGGCGGATGTCGGGTTTGAGCAAGGCGGTGAAGTGACGCGAGCGGCGATGGTGGTGCTGAAATACCCGTCGCTGGAGCTGGTGGAGTACAAGGTGGCGCGTATCGCCACCACCATGCCCTATATCCCCGGCTTTCTCTCCTTCCGCGAATATCCCGCGCTGCTGGCCGCGTGGGAGCAACTCTCGCAAAAACCCGATCTGCTGTTTGTGGATGGGCACGGCATCTCCCATCCGCGTCGCCTGGGCGTTGCCAGCCACTTTGGTCTGCTGGTAGACGTGCCGACCATCGGCGTGGCGAAAAAACGCCTGTGCGGCGCGTTTGAGCCGCTCTCTGCCGAACCGGGCGCGCTGGCGCCGCTTATCCATAAAGGCGAGCAGCTGGCGTGGGTCTGGCGCAGTAAAGCGCGCTGCAATCCGCTGTTTATCGCAACCGGGCATCGGGTCAGCATGGACAGCGCCCTGGCATGGGTGCAACGCTGTATGAAGGGCTACCGCTTACCTGAGCCTACCCGCTGGGCTGACGCCGTTGCTTCTTCACGTCCGGCATTCATTCGTTGGCAGGAAATTCAGCCGTGATTCAGGTAAACTGCGGCTAATTTTCGATTCGAGACATCATCATGTTACAAAACCCGATTCATCTGCGCCTTGAGAAGCTGGAAAGCTGGCAGCACGTGACGTTTATGGCTTGCCTGTGCGAGCGCATGTACCCCAACTATGCCGCGTTCTGTAAGCAAACGGAGTTTGGCGAAGGCCAGATTTATCGACGTATTCTGGATTTGATCTGGGAGACGCTGACGGTCAAAGACGCAAAGGTAAACTTCGACTCTCAGCTTGAAAAGCTGGAAGAGGCAATTCCGGCGGCGGACGATTACGACCTGTATGGCGTCTACCCGGCTATCGATGCCTGTGTGGCGTTGAGCGAGCTGATCCACTCCCGTCTGAGCGGTGAAACCCTGGAGCACGCCATTGAAGTCAGTAAGGCATCCATCACCACCGTCGCGATGCTGGAAATGACCCAGGAAGGCCGTGAAATGACCGACGAAGAGCTGCGTGCTAACCCGGCGGTTGAACAGGAATGGGATATTCAGTGGGAAATTTTCCGTCTGCTGGCGGAGTGTGAAGAACGTGATATTGAGCTGATCAAAGGGCTTCGCGCGGACCTGCGCGAAGCCGGTGAGAGCAATATTGGTATAATTTTTAACCAATGAGACAACAAAACGTGATTTAACGCCTGTTTTGTCACTCCTCGACTCTTCCCTTTCGCCCCCCGTCTGGTCTACATTTGGGGGGCGAAAAAAAGTGGCTATCGGTGCGTGTATGCAGGAGAGTGCTTTTTTGGCATTTTCGTCGCACTCGATGCTTAGCAAGCGATAAACACATTGAAAGGATAACTTATGAACAAGACTCAACTGATTGATGTAATTGCGGACAAGGCTGATCTGTCTAAAGTGCAGGCTAAAGCTGCTCTGGAATCTACCCTGGCTGCTATTACTGAGTCTCTGAAAGAAGGCGATGCTGTACAACTGGTTGGTTTCGGTACCTTCAAAGTGAACCACCGCGCTGAGCGTACTGGCCGCAACCCGCAGACCGGTAAAGAAATCAAAATCGCCGCAGCTAACGTGCCGGCATTTGTTTCTGGTAAAGCACTGAAAGACGCAGTTAAGTAAGACGCGTGGCAGTGAACAGTTTTAACGAAGGGGCGGCAACGCCCCTTTTGTCATTCTGGCGTGGACCGCTCGCGCTGGCAGGCGTACTGTTGCTGTCTGCCTGTAGTCATGATTCCTCACTCCCCCCGTTTACCGCCAGCGGCTACGCTGACAACCAGGGTGCGGTCAGGATCTGGCGCAAAGATTCCAGCGATGAAGTGCATATGCTTACCGCGTTCAGTCCGTGGCATAACGGCAATACCTCGACCGCAGAATACCGCTGGCAGGGCGATGCGCTGTCGCTCATTGAACTGAATATCTACAGTAAGACTCCCGAACACGTGAAGGTGCGTTTTGACGACCACGGCGAGCTGAGCTTTATGCAGCATGAGGTCAGTGGACTGAAACAGCAGCTTTCCAGCGATCAGGTCGCGCTCTACCGCTACCGTGCTGAACAACTTCGCCAGACCAGCGATGCGCTGCGTCAGGGCCGCGTGGTGCTGCGCCAGGGGCGCTGGCATGCCGAAGGCACGGTGACCACCTGCGAAGGGCAGACAGTGAAACCTGAGCTTGAATCCTGGGCAACCGAACACATTCAGCGTCGTCAGCGGCATTCATCTGTGGAGGTGAGTGTGGCATGGCTGGAAGCGCCGGAAGGCTCTCAGCTGTTGCTGGTGGCGAACGAAGATTTCTGCACCTGGCAGCCGACAGAAAAGAGTTTTTGATTTAAGTCCCCTCTCCCTTGAGGGAGAGGGTTAGGGTGAGGGGGAAATTACTCCCCCTGCTCCCGCGCAATGGCACGATAGCCGATATCCTGGCGGCTGAAGCTGCCGTTCCAGTGAATATCCGCCATCAACGCATAGGCGCGCTTCTGCGCCTCTGCCACGGTATGACCCAGTGCGGTCGCACACAGCACGCGTCCACCATTAGTGAGCACGCGGTCATCGTCAGAGAGCTTTGTACCGGCGTGGAACACCTTCGCACCGTCAATCTCTTCCAGCGGCAGGCCGTGGATCTCATCCCCGGTGTTGTAGCTACCCGGATAGCCACCCGCAGCAATCACCACACCTAAAGAGGCACGCTCGTCCCACTCGGAAGTTTTCTCATTCAGCTTGCCTTCGCACGCCGCCAGACACAGATCAACCAGATCGGACTTCATGCGCAGCATGATCGGCTGAGTTTCCGGATCGCCGAAGCGGCAGTTGAATTCAATCACCTTTGGGTTACCCTGCTTGTCGATCATCAGGCCTGCGTAGAGGAAACCGGTGTAGGTATTGCCTTCCGCCGCCATCCCTTTTACGGTTGGCCAGATGATGCGGTCCATGGTGCGCTGGTGTACTTCGTCAGTGACCACCGGAGCAGGGGAGTAAGCACCCATCCCGCCGGTGTTTGGACCCGTGTCGGCATTGCCTACGCGCTTGTGATCCTGGCTGGTGGCCATCGGCAGGACGTGCTCACCGTCAACCATCACGATAAAGCTCGCTTCTTCGCCGTCGAGGAACTCTTCAATCACGATGCGGTGGCCCGCATCGCCAAAGGCGTTACCCGCCAGCATATCCTGCACAGCGGCTTCCGCTTCTTCAAGGGTCATCGCCACGATAACGCCTTTCCCGGCAGCCAGACCGTCGGCTTTAATCACAATCGGCGCGCCTTTTTCACGCAGGTAAGCCAGAGCAGGCTCTACCTCGGTGAAGTTCTGATATTCCGCCGTCGGGATGTTATGACGCGCGAGGAAATCTTTGGTGAAGGCTTTTGAACCTTCCAGCTGTGCGGCACCTTCCGTTGGGCCGAAAATTTTCAGGCCCGCGGCGCGGAAGGCATCTACAACGCCGATCACCAGCGGCGCTTCCGGGCCCACAATCGTCAGATCGATATTCTCGTTCCGGGCAAAGCTCAGCAGCGCCGGGATATCGGTTACGCCGATGGCGACGTTCTGTAGCGCGGGCTCCAGGGCGGTACCGGCGTTACCCGGTGCCACAAAGACGGTTTCAACCTGCGGAGACTGCGCTGCTTTCCACGCCAAAGCGTGCTCGCGCCCGCCATTACCAATCACTAATACTTTCATTTTCTGCTCCGGAAATTAATGGCGGAAGTGGCGCATGTCGGTAAAGATCATTGCGATGCCGTGTTCGTCGGCAGCGGCAATCACTTCTTCATCACGGATTGAACCGCCAGGCTGGATCACACAGGTGATGCCCACAGCAGCGGCCGCATCAATACCGTCGCGGAACGGGAAGAAGGCGTCAGAGGCCATGGCGGAACCTTTGACTTCCAGACCTTCGTCACCTGCTTTAATACCCGCGATTTTCGCAGAGTAAACGCGGCTCATCTGGCCTGCGCCTATCCCGATGGTCATGTTCTCTTTGGCGTAAACAATGGCGTTAGACTTCACGAACTTCGCCACTTTCCAGCAGAACAGCGCGTCGCGCAGCTCCTGTTCGGTCGGCTGACGTTTGGTCACCACGCGCAGGTCGGCTTCTGTCACCATACCCAAATCGCGATCCTGAACCAGCAGACCGCCGTTCACGCGCTTGAAGTCCAGACCTGGAACGCGCTCTGCCCACTGGCCGCAAACCAGCACGCGCACGTTCTGTTTCGCCGCGGTGATTTTCAGCGCTTCTTCGGATGCGGATGGCGCGATGATCACTTCGACAAACTGACGGGAGATGATGGCCTGCGCGGTTTCCGCATCCAGCTCGCGGTTGAAGGCGATAATGCCGCCGAACGCGGAGGTCGGGTCGGTTTTGTAGGCGCGATCGTAGGCATCCATAATGGAGGTGCTTACTGCGACGCCGCATGGGTTGGCGTGCTTGACGATAACGCAGGCCGGCTCGCTGAACTCTTTCACGCATTCCAGCGCGGCGTCGGTATCGGCAATGTTGTTATAAGAGAGGGCTTTGCCCTGTACCTGCTGAGCAGTCGCAACAGAGGCTTCTTTCACCTCTTCTTCTATATAGAAGGCTGCCTGCTGGTGGCT
The DNA here is from genome assembly GCF_014982425.1 of Enterobacter cloacae complex sp. I1M. Lineage (NCBI taxonomy): Bacteria > Pseudomonadati > Pseudomonadota > Gammaproteobacteria > Enterobacterales > Enterobacteriaceae > Enterobacter > Enterobacter cloacae complex sp. I1M. The sequence continues at coordinate 28,016 of NZ_JADCLG010000043.1, forward strand.
GTTCTCGCCGTAGCGCATATCCTGCTTCTTAATGAAGTTCAGGTTCAGGGTGCGCGGGAAGCGACCAGATGGATCTTTGCTTTCACCGTGGTAGGCAGGAACCAGGCTACCGAAGTAGTTGGCGATCATGCTGTCGTACGCGGCGGTGTGTTCGAAGGCTTTGATGGCGAGGTCGAAACGCGTATCAAGCGTCAGGGACCCTTCGTTGGCGTCCATCTCATTAATAATGGCGCTGTAGTCGCTGCTCTTCACCACGATGGCCACATCTTTATGGTTCTTGGCTGCGGAGCGCACCATGGTCGGGCCGCCGATATCAATGTTCTCTACGGCATCTTCCAGAGAACAGCCTTCGCGGGCGACGGTCTGGGCGAAGGGATAGAGGTTAACGACAACCATGTCGATGGGGGCAATATTGTGCTGCTCCATAATGCCGTCGTCCTGACCGCGACGACCCAGAATGCCGCCGTGCACTTTCGGGTGCAGGGTTTTGACGCGTCCATCCATCATTTCCGGGAAACCGGTGTAGTCGGACACTTCGGTTACCGGCAGACCTTTCTCTGCTAACAGGCGAGCGGTACCGCCTGTAGAAAGCAGCTCCACACCGCGTGCGGAAAGTGCCTGAGCGAATTCGATGATACCGGCTTTATCAGAAACACTGAGCAGAGCGCGGCGGACTGGACGACGTTGTTGCATGGTAAATCCCCTGGATTTCACGATTACAGAGAGCGTTAGATGAATTTTCCAGCGAAAAACTCATCTAACACACCTGACGAGGCCTCCTTGTTAAGCGCGAGCATTTTAACGAAAACGTTTGCGCAACGCTCGCATATTTTCACTTTTTCGAAGCGCTGTGGATAACTCTGTGCGTAAAAGGGTATAAGGCGGGGTTTTGCTGGGGAATGCAGCAGTCAGTCATTTTTCTGTCATTTAGCGGTTGCGGCCTGCGGAGAACTCCCTATAATGCGCCTCCA
>NZ_JADCLG010000044.1:0-30289 GCF_014982425.1 Enterobacter cloacae complex sp. I1M
GCCGTGAAGTGCAGGTGCCGGTGGAGTTCGTTGGTTTCTCCATCCCGGACGAATTCGTGGTGGGTTACGGCATTGATTACGCGCAGCGTTATCGCCATCTGCCGTATGTTGGGAAAGTAGTGATTCTGGACGAATAATTGCGGGCTGATGCCCTCACCCCAGCCCTCTCCCACAGGGAGAGGGTGAAAACCCCCGGCTTTGTTATTTATGGTTCACATGCTTAAGCTTGAGGTTGGCAATTCCCGAGCGGTAACGCTGTTCCAGCGTTTCGCGGTTGGTGGCGGTCACTTCCAGATTGCGCAGCAGACCGTCGTGAATACCGTACGCCCAGCCGTGGATGGAGACCTTCTGCCCGCGTTTCCAGGCAGACTGCATAATCGTCGAGTGGCCCAGGTTATAGACCTGCTCCATTACGTTCAGCTCACACAGGGTGTCGAGACGGCGCTCCTGCGGCATTTCGCCCAGCAGTGAGCTATGTTTGAACCAGATATCACGAATGTGCAGCAGCCAGTTATCGATTAACCCCAGCTCTGTGTTTTCGACCGCCGCCTGCACGCCGCCGCAGCCGTAGTGGCCACAAATAATGATGTGCTCAACCTCAAGAACGTCAACGGCGTACTGCACAACCGAAAGGCAGTTGAGATCGGTATGAATAACCAGGTTAGCCACATTGCGGTGAACAAACAGTTCGCCAGGTTCAAGACCCGTCAGACGTTCGGCGGGGACACGGCTGTCAGAACATCCAATCCAGAGAAAGCGCGGGTTCTGCGCTTGCGCGAGTTTTCCAAAAAATCCGGGGTCTTCCTCCACCAGCATTTTTGACCATAGTGCATTGTTGCTGATGAGTGTATCTATGTCGTTCATGGAGGTTAGCGACCTGTAACCAAGTGATTGCGTTGCGCTACTATAGGGTAACCCGACTTTTAATGAAACCACACAACGTGTGTCAGAACTTAAGGTAAGTTGAATTCATGGCGATTGCACTGGAGCTTGAACAGCTCAAAAAAACCTACCCGGGGGGCGTTCAGGCGCTGCGCGGGATAGATCTTAAAGTCGAAGCGGGAGATTTCTACGCGCTTCTGGGGCCGAACGGGGCGGGGAAATCCACCACCATCGGGATCATCAGCTCGCTGGTCAATAAAACCTCCGGCCGCGTCAGCGTGTTTGGCTACGATCTGCAAAAAGATGTGGTCAACGCCAAGCGTCAGCTGGGGCTGGTGCCGCAGGAGTTCAACTTCAACCCGTTTGAGACGGTACAGCAGATTGTTGTTAACCAGGCGGGTTACTATGGCGTTGAGCGCAAAGAGGCGCTTGAGCGCAGCGAAAAGTATCTGAAACAGCTCGACCTGTGGGAGAAGCGTAACGAACGCGCGCGGATGTTGTCCGGGGGGATGAAGCGCCGCCTGATGATTGCCCGCGCGCTGATGCACGAGCCAAAGCTGCTTATCCTTGATGAGCCGACTGCTGGCGTGGATATTGAACTGCGTCGTTCCATGTGGGGCTTCCTGAAAGATCTGAACGATAAAGGCACCACCATCATTCTGACCACGCACTATCTGGAAGAGGCGGAAATGCTGTGCCGCAATATCGGCATCATTCAGCACGGTGAGCTGGTGGAAAACACCTCGATGAAGAATCTGCTCTCCAAGCTCAAATCAGAGACCTTTATCCTCGATCTGGCGGCGAAAAGCGCGCTGCCGAAACTGGAGGGCTACAACTATCGCCTGGTTGATACCTCGACGCTGGAGGTAGAAGTGCTGCGCGAGCAGGGTATCAACAGCGTGTTCTCACAGTTGAGTGCGCAGGGCATTCAGGTATTAAGCATGCGTAACAAAGCAAACCGACTGGAAGAGCTGTTTGTCTCTCTGGTGCACGACAAACAAGGAGACAAGGCATGACGCATCTTTACTGGGTCGCGCTGAAAAGCATCTGGGCAAAAGAGATTAACCGCTTTATGCGTATCTGGGTGCAAACCCTGGTGCCGCCGGTGATCACCATGACGCTCTACTTCATCATTTTCGGTAACCTGATTGGCTCCCGCATTGGTGAGATGCACGGTTTTACCTATATGCAGTTTATCGTGCCGGGCCTGATCATGATGGCGGTGATCACCAACGCTTACGCGAACGTGGCGTCGTCGTTCTTTAGCGCCAAGTTCCAGCGCAACATTGAAGAGCTGCTGGTGGCCCCGGTGCCAACGCATGTGATCATCGCCGGTTACGTGGGCGGCGGCGTAGCGCGCGGGCTGTGCGTGGGGATTCTGGTGACGGCGATTTCGTTGTTCTTCGTCCCGTTCCAGGTGCATTCGTGGCTGTTCGTGGCGCTCACATTATTGCTGACGGCGATCCTGTTCTCCCTCGCCGGGCTGCTGAACGCGGTGTTTGCTAAAACGTTTGATGACATCAGCCTGATCCCGACCTTCGTGCTGACGCCGCTGACCTATCTGGGCGGGGTGTTTTACTCCCTGACGCTGCTGCCGCCGTTCTGGCAGGCGCTGTCGCACCTGAACCCGATTGTCTACATGATCAGCGGCTTCCGCTTTGGCTTCCTCGGCATTGCCGATGTCCCGCTGTTCACCACCGTTGTGGTGCTGGTGGTGTTTATCGTGGCATTCTATCTGCTGTGCTGGTATCTGATCCAGCGCGGACGCGGGCTGCGTAGCTAACCTTCTGCCCGGCGACGTTCTGTTTGCCGGGCACTTTCTTTGACAGTTATCACCGTAAACTAACCTTCACCTGGATAAACTACTCGCCTGCTAAGGAGAGACGTTATGCTGGGATGGGTGATCACCTGCCACGATGAAGAGGCACAGGAAATGCTGCTTAAGCTGGAGGCCCGATTTGGCCCCCTGGCGCAATGTCGTGCGGTAAATTACTGGCGAGGGCTGAGCACCAATATGCTCAGCCGAATGATGTGTGACGCGCTGCATGAAACCGACACCGGCGATGGCGTGATTTTTCTCACTGACAGATCCGGCGCGGCGCCATACCGTGCGGCTGCCCTAATGAGCCATAAGCACGATAACTGTGAAGTAATCTCCGGTATCAGCCTGCCTTTACTCGAAGCGATGTATCCGCTGCGCGCAACGTTGAGCAGCGCTGAATTTCGTCACGCCATTGTGGCGCAGGGCTCGCCGGGCGTGAGCAGCTTGTGGCACCAGCAGCAGAAGAACCCGCCTTTTGTTCTGCTTCACGATCTGTATAAGCATTAAACATTGGTATTGATGCCGCTTTTGTTACAATGGCGGCTGATTTTCTGTGTCGATTTATATTCCATGCTCAAGCGCGTTATCTTTATCCTTCTGCTCGTGGTTTCCGGTGGTGCGTCTGCCAGCCTGACCAGCCAGCAAGGCCTTCCTGCTCAGTATATGCAAACCACCGAAGATGCGGCCATCTGGGCGCAGGTAGGAAATGCCGTTGTGAATGTGGGGAATGTCCGCGCCGGGCAGATCCTCGCTGTCTTTCCGGCCGCGGCGGATTACTATGAATTTCGTTTCGGATTCGGTACGGGGTTTATTGATAAAGACCACCTTGAAAAAGTTCAGGGCAAACAACGCGTTGAGGATAGCCTGGGTGACTTGAACAAGCCGCTCAGTAATCAAAACCTCATTACCTGGAAAGACACGCCGGTGTATAACGCCCCCAGCAGCGGAAGCGCGCCCTTTGGCACCTTAAGCGCTAATCTTCGCTATCCGATTCTGAATAAGCTGAAAGACCGCCTGAACCAGACCTGGTTCCAGATCCGTATCGGTAATCGTCTGGCATGGGTAAGCAGCCTGGATGCGCAGGAAGATAACGGGCTACCGGTTCTGACCTACCATCATATTTTGCGTGATGAAGAGAACACCCGTTTTCGACATACCTCCACGACGACCAGCGTACGTGCGTTTAATAATCAGATGGCATGGTTACGCGATCAGGGCTACACCACGCTGACGATGTACCAGCTTGAAGGGTACGTGCGTAACAAGATGAACCTGCCCGCGAAAGCGGTGGTGATCACCTTTGATGATGGCCTGAAATCGGTGAGCCGCTATGCGTATCCGGTGCTGAAAGAATATGGCTTCAACGCGACGGCGTTTATAATTTCATCCCGAATCAAAGGCCACCCGCAGAAGTGGGATCCAAAATCGCTACAGTTTATGAGCGTTCAGGAAATCAAGGGCATCCAGGATGTGTTCGACATTCAGTCTCACACTCATTTCCTGCATCGCGTGGATGGCTATAAACACCCCATCCTGTTGAGCCGTAGCTATCACGTGATCCTTTTTGATTTTGAACGCTCACGTCGTGCACTGGCGCAGTTCAACCCGCGCGTGTTGTATGTGTCGTATCCGTTTGGCGGCTATGACAATAAAGCGATAAAGGCAGCGAATGACGCTGGTTTTCATCTGGCAGTGACGACGATGAAGGGGAAGGTGAAGCCGGGGGATAATCCGTTCCTGTTGAAGCGTTTGTATATATTAAGAACGGACTCACTGGAGACGATGTCGCGGCTGATCAGTAATCAGCCGCAGGGATAGCGGTTAGTCGTATGAAAGGGTGAATACACCGGTGGCTTTAAACGACCCCGGTTTCACTGTGTTTCCGTTTGCTACCAGTTGAGCAACATAATTAATTTGCTTGGATTCAGGGGTTTGATAATCCGTTATGACATAGGATGAGTCAGGATTATTCGGCAGAAGTTGAGAGGTTCCGTTATACATGATTCTCACGCCTGCGCCCTCAGCTTCGGACGAAAGCGTATTACCAAGAAGATCATTATTTTTTCCGGTTAGCTTTGAGGTGGTGAGTTTGGTTGTGATATTTGCCACACCGGTACAATTACTTAAGCTAATTGAAAAAGGGATATCCTTAACCCGATTGTTTTTAATGTCTGAAACATAATATTCTCCCAGGTTAACATTATTAGTACCATCCGATAGCATGGCCATGTCGCAGGTTGGAAGAACGATCGGGATCTGGAATGAGTCCTCGTTGACCACAAATGTCCATGGTCGGTTGTTAGTATCATCTGGATTACCAATAGCCATTTTACCCAGAGTGCCGGGTTTGGGTCTGATTGCGGTTTCTTTGTTCGGGTTGCCTCTGTAACCTTCATCAATATAAATTTGAACTGAGGTGTTTATCCATTTTCTATCCCAGGGGTCAGACTTACCTGAGGATGCAACGGTAGTCCAGCCAGTAGTATTCATAGCGAAGTAACCACCCATGCCTCCATCGCTTTCTGCGGTGTGCACCCTTACGGAATAATAAATCCCCGGAATATTTGTTTCAAACATAGCCCTGCCATAACTGCTCCCCATCAGCAAGGTCGGGTTTGTTTGTGACACGAGGTTAAAACCATCGTCCCCCATACCACATTCGGCCTGAATGCCTGGTGTCAGGTTAACGTTAAAAAGAGTACTGGCATAATTACCCGGAGGGGGAAGACGTACGGTGCCACCTGAGTAGTCAGAATTGATCAGCGTGGTTGTGCCGCCTTTTCCATTATTCATGCGGCACTCATCTGCCCAGCAGGAGTGGCTGAGGGTTAATAACGCGCTCGCCATGGCAAACGCCATTGTGCCTTTCACGTTGAAACCCTGTCTTATAAAGTTGAACATTCTCATCCTTTTTCCTGTTCTGATTATTATTCGTAAGTGACGTCAACCAATACTTTACTGGTAACGACACCACCAGCCACTACGCCAATATTTTGATATCGGGCATAGAACTGATAATCCGTTAAAAATGCAGTATCCTGACCGCTTACGTCATAAGTGATTTTTGACGTGCCGTCGTTGTTTAAAACATTCTTTTTATATTTTTCAGAGAAAACGACGACGCCGACATTTTTTGCCGCGCCTGCGGCGGTATCATCACTTTTGAAAACCTGATTTTGTCCTGGCCAGAAACCCGACTGCGGCGAAAAGCTAAAACTCAGCTTTTTAGCCGTACCGCTGTCTCCATAGCAATCATCTACATGGATCTTAAAAGGCGTACCGCCTGCATCATCGGTTGCAGTAAAACGATCGCTACCATCCGGGTTATAAAACCAACTGCGCATCGCTTTGGGGAGATAAATTTCGCCGTCATTTTCCACGGTCATCTTACAGGTGCTATTAACAATGTTAGCGGTAATATTTACGTCTAATCCTGAGCTTGCCTGGCTTACGCCAGGCAAGATGCCACCAGCCAAGCCCATAAGCAACACAAGACCGGGCTGGTATAAAATAAACGGTGATTGTTGCATACTGGTTCCTGGTATTATGGATAAGCGATAGTAAACGTGACTGGCGCAGTAACCGCCCCCGCGCCTACATCAGCAATGGTTTGGCCTTGCCCGATAACGATACGGGAATTCATCGGGAATTCACCGGTACCATCAGTAATGGTGACATCCTTAGCAGCCGGAGGCGTGTTACAGCTCATAAGCTCGCCAGTATCGACAACACCCGACCAGATCTCAAAGCCCGTTGCTAAGCCGCCAGAGTAAGAATCACCCGTCTTGTTGACGCCACTGCATTCACCACCAGCGCCTTTCGCAGCGGACACCGTTGCCTTGGTTACTCCAGAACAGTTGGTGAAACTAATCTTGAGCGGCTCTACACGGGTTTTGTTCACCAGATCGGATTTGTATACGTCGCCGAATGCAATTTCAGTGGAGGCTGTGCCTGCATCGTTAAGTACTTTTGCGGTACATGTGCCTGATACAATTTTTGATTTAATCGTTAATTCGACACTAGGGGTGCCTGTAATTGCTGCGCTTGCCATTCCCGAGAACAGAAGAGCAGAAACGGACAGGGCGATAAAAGTAGAATTGAATTTCATAATGTTGCTCCGTTTTCCTGCACTAATCACTCGTAGCTAAATTCAAAGGTCGCCACGGCCTGAAAATCACCAATGGTCATGCTGTTTTCTTTTGTTTCACGTAAGGTGGCCACCAGAGCAACTTCCTTATTCTGGATTTCTGTCGGACTCCAGACCAGGCGCTCTGAATCCAGGGTTGAGTTAATGATAAAAGGAGTATTTGGTGCATCGGCTCTGGCGATTTCAGCCGCAGAGTAATCAGCGCCACCGTTAGTTTTTGCAATCTGGTTAACAAGGCCGCTAGCTAAATAACCTGATTTGGTTCCTTTTACGGTTGTTTTTAACGAGGTTAGCGACGCCGGGCATTCAACGAGCACGATTTTGAAATTGGCATTTGCCGTTCCGGCTTTGACATCATCTAAACGTACCTGACCGTTATTACCGATAGTCAGCGTTTGCTGCGTATCTGAACCCGTACCGCCGACCAGTTTCATATCGCAGGTGGTTTCGCGGATATTGGCAGTGAAGTTAACATTGAGATCGGCTGCCGCAGCAGAACCTGACATCGCTAACATTGCTAATGCGATTAATGAATAACCGCAATGATTTTTCTTCATATTATTTCCCATGGGTGTGATTCCCTGTTTTAACATCATTACATTTGGCACTGTTGATTACTCAGAATCGTGGTTAAGCCTGCTTTCTTCGCATTTTCAGGAATCTGATAATGCACCGTGCAAGAGCTGGATCCATCGCTTCCCCATACCACCCGGAGAGCGCCTTTGTCTTCCACACCGCGTACATAAGCTTGTCCTGCCTGGCCTACCGTTCCGATAGATTCGTTTTTCTCATTCAGAACGTCTGCACCTAGCGGAATAAAGCCGTTATCAGAACGTTGTAATTCCAGAACAAGCGAACGACCTTCATCCGTTTCAAAATTCACTAATACAACGGAGCCATTGCGAGGTACGGCAACTGCGCTGGTATTTTTGATTTCAACGTCTGCTTCGAGAGTACTGATATCGAGCGATACTCGGTTTTCTCTGTAGGCTGACATATACGGCATAATCCCGTACCCGGAACTGTTAATGCGGCTTTGGCCGTAACCCAGCCGAGCACCCGTTGCGCCACTTGCTTTTACCAGCGCAAGTGAATCCGTTTCGCCGATACTGCCGGATGTAAATACAACGCCACCCGAGTGGACAACCATTCCGCCGTTATAACTCGCGGAATACTGTTTACTATTGTCATCGCCAAAGGACGCTGAGACACCGAGCGGCCCGTAAGGACTGTTCCATGAGCTATAGCCACTGACCTGGTTCAGGTTGCCGTAGTTGCCCCCGCTTGATGAGGCGCTAACGGAATAGCTCACTTCACTGTTTATGGAGTTGCCGCTTGCCGTAGAGTTAAAACTGGTACCGCCTTTTAAATCAGTGCGCAGGCTCATGTTGACGTTATTGAATCCGCCTGACTGCGCGCTATCTTTATTGAATATGCTGAATGGAATACTGACGTTTAAATAAACGCTGTCATCCTTTTCCCCTGTTTCGTTGTACGTGCGTTGCACAGAAACGCTATAGCTACCGTAAGCAAAACTATTGTTGTAACCCACGCTGTAGTCGGAAGTGGAGCTGGAGTCATTCCAGTAATCCTGCCAGGTGCCGCTAATATAGAGTGAGCCGTATTCATCACCGTTAACATTCAATGGCTGATTCAGGCTGACCTGTATCTGGTTTTTGGTACGCTGATAATCAGCATAAAGCTCGGCATTGCTGTCATAAGATCGATTGCCATATTCCTCGTGATGAATACTGTCCTGCAATGAGGCGGCATCGTTAAGGCTGAGATAATCTTCTGTAGAGAAGCGATAAGCTGCCACGTTAAGAGATGTGTTAGTGGCTTCAAGCATTTTGCTGTAGGTCAGCCGATAACTTTGCCCTTTAAGCGTGTCCAGCCCGTCGATATCGGCATAGGACCCGGTAACATCTAATGCGAATGCACCAATACGGGTATTCATAGCCAGACCAAGCAGGCCGGCGTAGAAATCCATATCCGTATATTGCGCACCCACGTAACCGGTAAAGGTATTATTCAGACCATACGCGTAAGTTGCGTAGCCAACGTTTGGCTTATCATGCACTGAATCATCATTCAGCTCACCTAAACCCACATCCCAGCGGCTGGAGCCTGGGCGGAGCATTTGTGTAACTGAGGAGAACGGAACGGTAAACGTCCGTTTACTTCCATCGGCTTCCTCTACAGTGATAATCAAATCATTGCCATAGCCTGTTGTACTGAGGTCATTGATCTCGAAAGCACCGGGTGGAACGGTGGTTTCATAAATTTTATTGCCGCTTTGCGTTACGCTAACTTTGGCGTTACTGTTTGCCACACCACGAATTACTGGCGCGTAGCCAGAGGTGCCTTCCGGGAGCATGCGGTCATCGTTATACATACGCGCACCACGCAGGCTCACCGAGTCAAAGACATCACCGCGTGTGTAGGAATCACCCATTACCATCTGTGCGTTAAGTGGTGTGATGTCTCGCTGGAGGTAGATATCCTGGCTGGAATAATGTGTACCATTATCGCTGTCCCAGTTCAGACTGCCGCGAGAACGTAAACGCCACGGCCCCACGTTCAGGCCATAATGCAAGCCCGCATAAGCGGTATCTGAATTGGTGCCGTTTGACTCGCTGTGCCAGGTATTAAGATCGTATGAGAGTAATCCGGCCGGAACACCATTATCCCATAATGAAGGATCGACATACCCTGCTGGAAGCTTAAGCACGTAGATTTGCGGGAAATTAAGATCCATTTCCTGCTTGCTACTATCAAAATTTTCAGAAGCACCGGGATAATATTTTTTGATATCTACGCAAGACGTTTCGTCGTCTTTGACATCATCGCCTAATATGCTGGTATCAACGCCTGCCTGTGTCAGCGTGAGTTTAGTCAGACATGCTGAGGCACGTGGCGTTTTGTTATCAATGAATGTCATCTCGACCGTGGATTTTGAATTGCCATTCAAATTCACTTTTACACGGTAAGTACCTGGCAGAACTGGGTTGCCATAAGCATAACGATCGACATTGATACCTCCACCATTATCGATAAGGAACTGGTCATTAAATTCAATGGCCGATTCTGTTTCGGATGAGGTGTCTACAGCTTTTTTTTCAGTCTCGCTGGCATGCAGAGGAAATGCTGCACAGATTGCGAGACATAAAATTGATCGTTGAAATAGCATGCTTCATCCAGACAAGTCGTCGTATGAATGCTATGAATCATTCATACGTGTTATATTTATAATGTGGCGGTGGTGCGGTTATTAATTTACTTTGCTTTCAAAAGTATCAGAGCCGCCATTGTCATTAATGGTTTCGTAAGCAACAGTGCCGGTGGCAGTACTACCTAAACCTTTTACCTGCATAATTTGAGTACTAAACGGTAAAATAGATTTATGCTCAACCTGGTACTCTTTATTTGCTGATTTCAGCTTTACATTTGAAATAGAAACGTTGTAAGGGGAATCATTGTGTGCGATCAGGTTTAGCGTATTACCTTGTTTTTGTTGTGACCACGTTACTTTGGCTGCTGCATCTCCTGGCGTACCTTTCAGGCCGTCAGGTCGGAAAAAGAGTTTAATACGTGTGCGGAATGCCAGCTGGAGCTGGTTAGGATTTTCACCGTCTTTCACTTTTGACTTCGGTGGAATCTCGAGCACATTGAACCAGAATAGGGATTCGCGATCTTGCGGCAATGAACCACCCAGGTACGAGATCCGAACGGATTGACCTTTTTGCGGATCAATTCGGGATACTGGTGGAGTAATAATAAACGGTAGTTTTAATTCCTGTGGGTTGGTGTCATCGCGACCGTCATCGAGCCATGATTGAACTAATAGTGGCTTTTTGCCACGGTTGTCTAAAGAAACGATGACATCTTTTTGCGACTGCTGATAAACAATACGTGTTCCCGAAATAACGATATCTGCGCTTGCCTGGAATGACGCGACAGCAGCAGCTGTAAAGCAGGCAGCTTTAAATCCTTTATAAAATGATGTGCTTAACATTTTTCCACTTCCTGTTGGAATGATATCAATAGTCCCCTGACGTACGTCAGGGGATAATATGAGCATTTTATTTATGCGCTTAAAATTACTCGTAGATCATGGTGAATGCAGCTTGTGCCTGAACCACACCAGCTGACACTGGGTTGTTGGCCGCATCCCAGTTCTGACCCTGGGTATACGCTACACGGTAGTAAAGTGCGCCTGCGCCTGTGGTATCAATCGTTGCTTTCTGGGTATTGTTGGTCTGATCCAGTTTGATCTGATCGGTAGCGGAGTTGCCATCGTTTGACAGTACCAGATTGACGTTTTTAGCGGCGCCTTGAGTATTTGATGGGGGAACCAGCAGACCGCCGGAAGTTGAAGAAGAACCCGCCCAGGAATCAAACTGAGCAGATGCCTGGTTGACGGTAGCAGAATCACAACCTGTCAGGGTGAGGGAGAATTTCTTTTCTCCCAGGGTGCTGGTGGTACCCAGCGCATTAGCGAAGTCTTTTACAAACACGGTATCCAGGTTAACGTCAAAATCATTACCATCCTGGTCAATCTTCTGATCCAGGGATACTTTACAGGTGTTATTAGAAACCATACCGTGGAAAGTAATAGTGCCTGTATCTGAAGGAATATCAGCTGCCATTGCAGAACCCGCACTCAGAACCATTGCTACTACAGTTGCCAGACCTAATTTATTAAAAGACATTTTTTATATCCATATTTAAATGCTAGAAAAGTGAACATAAGCAAGGCTTATGTTCGTTCCGAACAGATGCTTCGGGAAAAGGATTCTAAGTGATGAGTAATGGTTGTGAGAAGCCGTTAGGCGTTAGAAATACTTAAACGATCTTTAAGTCAATATGATTATTTAATAGTGAATGATAATAATTGTTCATCATTTTGATGAGCAGGTGTTCGGCAGGGTGACTTGAATATATTAATAAAAATATATAAAAAGAACGCTATTCATTTTAATTATGTATAAATTACCCAACCTATTTGTCGGGTAATTTATAACAGTACTATTGGCTTAGGCAACCTGAACCGGAATTGCTTTCGCAATGCGTTTCATCTCATTATCGCCTTCAAAGTATGCCACTTTTGGCTGCCAGCGACGTGCCTCTTCGTCAGACATCATCACAAAGCTGGCAATAATGACGATATCACCCACGTCCGCGCAGTGCGCCGCTGCCCCATTAACGGAGATGATTTTAGACCCGCGTTCAGCGGCAATCGCGTACGTTGAAAAGCGTTTGCCGTTATTAACGTTCCAGATATCAATAGCTTCGTTTTCGAGAATACCCGCCGCGTCGAGAAAATCCTGGTCGATCGCGCAGGAGCCTTCATAGTGCAGGTCGGCCTGGGTGACTTTCACACGGTGAAGCTTACCTTGTAGCATTTTGCGAATCATTACGTTTACCTTTCACTTCCGGGTAGTAAAACTACGCCAGTTCAACCACTTTGTTGTCGATAAGGCGGGCCTGGCCGAGCCAAGCCGCCACCAGAATTACCGCACGTTTGCTGGTATCTGAGAGTTCCAGAAGCGTATCGGCATCCCGAATTTGAACGTCGTCAGCACGAAGACCTTTCTCGTTCAGCGCCTGTTCAGCCAGAGCGATGATTTCTTCTGCGGTTAATTCTTTTGCCAGCAGTTGCTCTGCCATGGTATTCATGACTTTGCTTAAGCCTGGCGCAATTTTACGCTGTTCCGCAGTCAGATAGCCGTTACGGGAGCTAAGCGCCAGGCCATCTTTCGCACGTACAATCGGCACGCCGACAATCTCTATGTCGTAGCCCATATCGGCAACCATTTTGCGGATCAGCGCCAGCTGCTGGAAATCTTTCTCGCCAAAGCAGGCGATGTCCGGCTGCACCAGGTTAAACAGCTTGCTGACGATGGTGGAAACGCCGCGGAAATGGCCCGGACGGCTGGCACCCTCCAGCATGGTCGAAATACCCGGTACGTCGACGTAGGTCGCTTCAGTGGTACCCTGAGGATAAACATCTGCGGGGGCCGGTGCGAAGACGATATCCGCATGACGTTTTTTGAGCTTCTCGCAATCTTCCTGCAAGGTACGTGGATAGCGCGCCAGATCGTCTTCGCGATCGAACTGCATCGGGTTAACGAAGATACTGACTACCACGATATCTGCACGGGCTCTCGCTTCATCGACCAGCTTCATATGGCCGTCGTGCAGATTGCCCATGGTCGGGACGAGGGCGATACGTTTACCTTCCTGACGTGCACGGCGGATATGCTGGCGCAGCAGCGGCAGAGTTTCTATGATTAGCACACCTGGACTCCTTAATGGAAACTGTGTTCTTCGCCCGGATAAACGCCGGACTCAACCTCGGCAATATACTGCCGCACAGCAGCACGCATGTCGCCTGCTTCTGTCAGGAAATTTTTAGCAAATTTTGGAATGTGACCGCCGGTGATCCCGAAGGCGTCGTGCATGACCAGAATCTGGCCATCGGTGACGTTGCCCGCGCCGATGCCGATCACCGGAATCGACAGCGCCTCTGTGATACGCTTAGCCAGCTCAACCGGCACACACTCCAGCACCAGCAGCTGTGCACCAGCGGCTTCCAGCGCCAGGGCATCATCAAACAGCGTCTGCGCCGCATCGCCACGCCCCTGAACTTTATAACCGCCAAAGATATTCACGGATTGCGGCGTCAGCCCTAAGTGCCCGCAAACTGGCACGGCCCGTTCGGTGAGCATTTTCACCGTATCGACCAGCCAGTCGCCGCCTTCGATTTTGACCATATTGGCGCCGGCGCGCATCACAGTTGCCGCATTTTCAAAGGCCTGTTCCGGGGTGGCATACGCCATAAACGGCAGATCGGAAAGTAGCAGGCAGGCGGGCGCACCCCGGCGCACGGCGCGGGTATGGTAAGCAATATCCTCGACCGTGACCGGCAGAGTAGAATCATGTCCTTGTACCGTCATCCCTAACGAGTCTCCGACCAGCATGACGTTGATCCCTTCTTCGGCAAACAGTTTTGCGAAGCTGTAGTCATACGCGGTGATAGTGGCGAAGCGTTTCTTTTCCTGTTTGCATTTCTGCAATAAGGAGATGGTAGTTGGTTTCATACTGTTTCCTGATGGCCCAAAAGCGGATCTTTGCGCATTCTAACAGTAACATTCGATGGAACAATGATTTTAGGCAATCGATTAACCATATTTGACACATGGCTAATCGGGGGTGACACGGGATTACCAGCGGACCGGTTTTTCCGCGTTGAGGCTTTGCAGAACGGCGTTCAGCGAGGTGCCGTCAGGGAAGGTGAGATCGGGGGCGACTTCAAACAGTGGCCAGAGCATAAACGCACGGTTTTTCATGTCATAGTGCGGAACGGTGAGGCGCTCGGTGTTAATCACCTTGTGGCCGAAAAGCATAATATCGAGGTCGAGCGTGCGCGGTCCCCAGCGTTCGGCTTTACGTACGCGACCCTGCTGTAGCTCAATACGCTGGGTATTATCCAGCAGCGTTTCTGCGTCAAGGGCTGTTTCCAGCACCACGGCGGCGTTCAGATAATCAGGCTGATCCTGCGGGCCGAGCGGGGGCGTACGGTAAAAGGAGGAGACCGCCACGATACGGCTTTGCGGGATCTCCCCCAGCGCCTGAACGGCAGCGTTAACCTGCTCAAGCGGAGAGGCCAGATTGCTGCCGATGGCAATATACGCAAGGGTCATGCTGTGCCTTCACGACGCGGCGCGCGCTTGCGCGGGCGACGGTGACGACGGCGCGGTGCCGGCTCGTCATCGAGATCCGTGAGCATATCTTTTTGCTCCGGTGGTGCAGAGACCTGAAATTCTCCCCACCACTGCGCCAGGCGCTGTAGCTCCTGGTTTCTTTCGACTTCAGCACGCAGAGAGAGCAAATCGAACGCGGCGCGGAACTTAGGATGCTCCATCAGTTTCCAGGCACGTTTACCCTGACGGCGGGACATACGCAGCTGAAGCTGCCAGATATCACGCACCAGCGTGGTAATACGTTTCGGGATCGCCAGCGTGCGACAGCCTTCGTCCAGCACGTCGTTTGCCGCCAGCGCGAACGCATCATAATAGGCGAGGCCGCTCTCCTGGGTAATGCGCTGCGCCGTTTCCAGCAGCGGATACCAGAACATGGCCGCGAACAGGAACGCCGGATTCACGCGCATATCGTTATGAATACGGGTATCCGTGTTCTTCAGCACCTGTGCAATCATCCGCTCCATTGCGCTGTCACCGTTTTCGGTGAAGTAGCGGGTAATGGTCGGGAACAGCGGCTGGAACAGGTTGTATTCACGCAGCAAATTGTAGGTTTCAAACCCGTAGCCTGCCTGGAGCAGCTTTAACGACTCCTCAAACAGACGGGCAGGGGGGACGTCGTTAATCAGCGTCGCCAGGCGCGGGATCGGCTCTGCGGTTTCCGGGCTGATACGCATGTTTAGCTTGGCGGCGAAACGCACGGCGCGCAGCATTCGGACCGGATCTTCGCGATAGCGCGTTTCCGGCGTGCCGATCAGGCGAATCAGGCCGTCTTTCAGATCCTGCATACCGCCGACGTAATCGCGCACGGTAAAATCCGCCACGCTGTAGTAAAGGCTGTTGATGGTGAAATCGCGACGCTGAGCATCTTCTTCAATAGAGCCGAAGATGTTGTCGCGCAGCAGCATGCCGTTTTGGCCGCGCTGGGAAGTTGTGCGATCGTTGATGCCCGCTTCGTGGTGACCGCGGAAGGTCGCCACTTCAATAATTTCCGGCCCAAACATCACGTGCGCCAGACGGAAACGGCGACCAACCAGACGGCAGTTGCGGAATAATTTACGCACCTGTTCAGGCGTAGCGCTGGTCGTCACGTCGAAATCTTTTGGTTTTTTGCCCAGCAGTAAATCGCGCACCCCGCCGCCGACGAGATAGGCCTCGTAGCCTGCTTTATTCAGACGATAGAGCACCTTGAGGGCATTTTCACTGATATCTTTGCGGGAAATATTGTGCTGCTCACGCGGAATGACCGACATGTGTGGCTGTGCAATAGCATCATTCGCCATGCTCTCTTCGCGGCTCAGCACTTTACGGCAAAAATTAGCGACTCGGGTAAAAATAGTACACCTCGTAGTGTGTTTTGTTATCAAAAAAGCGGCTAATCATAGCTCAGCGCAACGCATTTGAGAATGCTGGATTTTTGGCACGGCCATAAGCGTCCAGTCAGCAATGGCCGTTTTCAGCAATTCATCCAAACTCAGATCCTGCCATTCCTGCGTTACATTCTGGTTGAGAAATCGCAGCGCGTCGATCAATACCGGGCGCGGATCGCCGTCAGGCAGCGCCGGGGCATGATTCTGTTTTGACAGCTTACTCCCCTGTTCATTGACCGCCAGCGGCAGATGGATGTAATCCGGCACCGTCCAGCCAAACTGCTGGTAAAGCGATATTTGCCGCACGGTAGGCTCAACCAAATCCGCCCCACGCACGATTTCCGTGACGCCCTGGAAATGGTCATCGACAACCACCGCCAGGTTATAGGCAAACAAGCCATCGCGACGGTGAATAATAAAATCTTCACGCGCCAGACGATCATCCGCCTGAATGGTTCCTGAGAGGACATCGGTAAACTGCGTCACCGGAGCGCGCTGTATCAGCCGTACGGCGGCATTCTCAGGGCCGTTGTGCCGCGTACGGCAGTGGTCGTCGTAAACGCCACCCACGCTCTGAATTCGCGCACGCGTGCAGGTGCAGTTATAGGAAAGGCCCTGTTCAGCAAGCCACGCCAGACGTTCACGGTAGGCATCATGGCGTTGAGACTGCCAGAGTACGTCGCCGTCCCAGTGAAGACCGTAATGTTCCAGCTGACGCAGAATAGTTTCTGCCGCACCGGGAACTTCACGCGGAGGATCGATATCTTCAATGCGAACCAGCCATTTACCCTGACGGGCGCGAGCCTGTAGGTAGCTGCCGAGCGCGGCAATTAATGAGCCGAAGTGTAATTCACCGGAGGGAGATGGCGCAAAGCGCCCGATATAGTGAGATTCAGACATATCAACGGTAACAAGGCGGGAGAAACTCCCGCCTTAGCAGAGTAGTGAGAGGGAAGGCGTTAGCCAGCCATCTGTTTTTCGCGGATTTCTGCCAGCGTTTTACAGTCGATGCACAGATCGGCTGTTGGACGCGCTTCCAGACGACGAATACCGATTTCAACACCGCAGGATTCGCAGTAGCCAAAATCTTCGTCCTCGACCTTTTTCAGCGTTTTCTCGATCTTTTTGATCAGTTTGCGCTCGCGGTCACGGTTACGCAGTTCGAGGCTGAACTCTTCTTCCTGAGCGGCACGGTCGACCGGATCCGGGAAGTTAGCAGCTTCATCCTGCATATGTGTAACGGTGCGATCGACTTCATCCCTGAGTTGATTACGCCATGCTTCAAGAATACGCTTGAAGTGCGACAGCTGGGCTTCGTTCATATACTCTTCGCCCGGCTTCTCTTGATACGGCTCCACCCCAGCGATGGCGAGAATACTCAGGGACGATGTTTTACGGTTTTGCCCTTCTTGCATGTTGCTTCTCCTTAACACGCACTATCGATCCCCGTGTTGGGGGAAAAATCAGGTCGCTATAAATAGCAGATGCTTTTCCGTATGGCAATTATCTAAACGTAACACTTGACAACCCTGTGAGGAAAAGCGTATTTGCGCACGCGGCCAGAACACTTATTAGTCAATCGTCTAATCCCTTATAGGACAATGGGAAGAGAGGATCTCAGAGTCATATTATCGGCAGAAAGTTCCGCTTTATAAGCGAAAATCTCTACCCCCTGCTTTTGTGCCTCATTCAACAATTGCGCGTATTTAGGATCAATATGACGGGCCGGGGAAAACCGTTCAATGGCTGAATGCAGAACCGCAAACAGCAACACGGCGCGCTTGCCCGCCGCCGCTACACTCATTAGCTCCCGCAGATGCTTCTGGCCACGTAGCGTTACCGCATCCGGAAAGAAGCCGTTTTCCTCTTCCGCTAACGTCACTGATTTCACTTCAATATAGCACTCAGGGCGGTCTTCCGCCTGTAACATAAAATCAATTCTGCTGCTTTCATCGCCATATTTCACTTCGCTTTTTTGCGTGCCGTAACCCACCAGTTCAGGAAGGATTCCATTTGTCAGGGCTTCCTTAACCAGCTGATTTGCGCGCAGGGTATTAACGCAAATAAATGCCCCGCTTTGCGTCTCGGTCATTTCCCAGGTATGAGGATATTTGCGTTTAGTATTTTCTGATGTGGAATACCAGACCGTGTCACCCGGCGTGGCGCAACCGGTCATGGCGCCGGTGTTAGGACAATGCAGCGTGAGCGTTTCGCCCTCAGGCGTGATCACGTCAGCGAGAAAGCGTTTGTAACGCTGGATCAGCGTGGCGGGCTGGAGTGCAGGGCTAAACTTCATCAGGATTCCTTAACGTGTCGCCCAGCGTCCAGCGCTGGAGCGGAGTATAGCGGGTGCGTCCTTGTACAAAGGCAGATTCGTACAGCGCAAATTCATTCACCTGAAAGGACCAGTGAAAGCCCGGTGGCGGGATGGCAACAGCCTGACCCGCATCGCGCAGCAGGGTAATGTGGGGATGAAACGGCTGCGGGCTCTGATAACAGCCGCTGCGCGCGGCCTGCGCCCGCAGCATGTTGGCGAGCTGGAGCAGTCCGCGGGGGGGCTGCCGCGTCCCCAGCCAGACCACCCGAGAGCGCAGCCATTGCCCGGCATCGTCAAGATGCAGCGTAAAACCCGGCTGAGAAATGCGTCCGGCCATTGCGCTTAACGCGCGCTGCTTTTCTGCGCTCACCTCGCCAAGAAAAGCTAACGTCAGGTGCATATTGGCGGCGACGACAGGGCGGCCCGCTTCCGCGGGGAAGTGGCTGGCGCGCCAGCGAACAATTTGCCGTTGAAGCGTGGTGGGTAATTCAATGGCGAAGAATAGCCGTTTTGACTCAGACATGCGCAAGACTCGGTAATGATATGCGCCGATGCTACAATGTACGCCGATTAATGTTAACCCTCTGGAGCCGTAAGTGTCCTCTTTGCCCGTCGCCGTCGTCCTTCCTGAGCTTCTCGCAGCCTTAGAACATGCGCCACAGGTTTTGCTCAGCGCGCCCACCGGAGCGGGTAAATCCACCTGGCTGCCCCTGCAAATTCTGCGCGAGGGGAGCATCAGCGGGAAAATTATCCTGCTGGAACCGCGCAGGCTGGCGGCGCGCAATGTGGCGCAGCGCCTGGCGGAACTGCTGAATGAAAAACCGGGCGAGACGGTAGGGTACCGGATGCGCGCCGAAACCTGCATTGGCCCGTCTACGCGGCTGGAGGTGGTCACTGAAGGCATTCTTACCCGTATGCTGCAAAACGATCCGGAGCTGAGCGGCGTCGGGCTGGTGATCCTTGATGAATTTCACGAGCGCAGCCTCCAGGCCGATCTGGCCCTTGCGCTGCTGCTCGACGTTCAGCAGGGGCTGCGCGACGACCTTCGGCTGCTGATTATGTCGGCGACGCTGGATAACGAGCGGCTCCGGCAGACGCTCCCTGACGCGCCGATGATCTCCTCTGAAGGGCGTGCGTTCCCGGTCGAGCGCCGCTATCAGCCGCTGCCTGGCCATCAGCGTTTTGACGAAGCCGTTGCCATCGCCACCGCCGAATTGCTCCGTCAGGAACCCGGCTCGCTGCTGCTGTTTTTACCCGGCGTAGGCGAAATCCAGCGCGTACAGGAGCAACTGGCATCCAGGGTGAGCAGTGACGTTATGCTGTGCCCGCTCTACGGCGCGCTGCATTTGGCTGACCAGCGCAAGGCGATCCTTCCCGCACCGGCGGGGCAGCGCAAAGTGGTAATGGCGACCAATATCGCCGAAACCAGTTTGACCATCGAAGGCATTCGCCTGGTGGTGGACAGTACGCAGGAGAGGGTGGCCAGTTTTGATCCGCGTACCGGGCTGACCAGGCTACTGACGCAGCGCATCAGCCAGGCCTCAATGGTGCAGCGCGCAGGCCGAGCAGGGCGTCTTGAGCCGGGTATTTGCCTGCATTTAACCAGCGCCGAGCAGGCGGAGCGTGCGGCATTGCAGAGTACGCCTGAGATTTTACAAAGCGATCTCTCCGGGCTGGTAATGGATCTGATGCAGTGGGGCTGCCCGGACCCTGACCAGCTCACCTGGCTTAATCCTCCGCCTGTTGTGAACCTTTCCGCCGCGCGCAGCCTGCTGACCCAGCTTGGCGCGCTGGAAGGCGAGCGACTGACGGCGCGCGGCCAGAAAATGGCGGCGCTGGGCAACGATCCGCGTCTGGCTACGATGCTGGTGGCAGCACAGGGCGACGATGAAATTGCCACGGCGGCAAAACTGGCGGCTATTCTTGAGGAGCCGCCGCGCGGTGGCAGCAGCGATCTGGGACAGGCCTTTTCACGCCATCAGGGAAACTGGCAACAGCGCGCGCAGCAGTTGTGTCACCGCCTGAAGAGCCGGGGAGGATCGCCTGACAGCGATAAAGTTATCCCTCTTCTGGCCCAGGCCTTCCCGGACAGGATCGCGCGCCGTCGCGGGCTGGATGGTCGTTATCAACTGGCAAATGGGATGGGCGCGATGCTGGACAGCGAGGATGCTCTGACGCGTCATGAATGGCTGATCGCGCCGCTCTTACTCCAGGGTAGTCACTCCCCGGATGCGCGCATCTTGCAGGCGGTTGCCGTAGATATTGACGCCCTGACGCGTGCCTGCCCGCAGCTGCTTCAGCAATCTGACATCGTCGAATGGGATGATGCCCAGGGCACGCTGAAGGCGTTCCGTCGTAGCCAGATTGGCAAACTGACGCTCGGGACAAAACCGCTGGCTAAGCCGTCGGAGGAAGAGTTACACCAGGCGATGCTGAACGGCATTCGGGAAAAAGGGCTGAGCGTGTTGAACTGGACGCCTGAGGCTGAACAATATCGTATACGTCTGCACTGCGCCGCGAAGTGGCTGCCGGAACAGGGGTGGCCAGCGGTGGATGATGAGACGCTGCTCGCGACGCTTGAACAGTGGTTGTTGCCGCAGATGAGCGGCGTACACTCCCTGCGCGCCCTGAAGGCGCTTGATGTTAAGGCAGCGTTACAGAATTTACTGGACTGGTCGTTACGTCAACGTCTGGATAGTGAACTGCCTGGGCATTACACTGTGCCAACCGGGAGTCGGATTGCCATTCGTTATCATGAGGATAATCCGCCAGCGCTGGCGGTTCGGATGCAGGAGATGTTTGGTGAGGCCACCACGCCGTCCATCGCTGAAGGGCGCGTGCCGTTAGTGCTTGAGCTGCTTTCGCCTGCGCATCGTCCCTTGCAGATCACCCGCGATCTGGGTGCGTTCTGGGCGGGGAGCTATCGTGAAGTGCAGAAAGAGATGAAGGGGCGATATCCCAAACACGTCTGGCCGGACGATCCGGCGAATACCGCGCCGACACGGCGCACGAAGAAATATTCGTAATGGGGGAGTGCGGCCTGAAAGGTAAAGTGCGGCCTGATGCCCTCACCCCGGCCCTCTCCCACAGGGAGAGGGAGAAAACACTAAAGACTTTCCTGTCAGGAAAGTCTTGCTGTTTATTTTGAGAGATTTCTTCTTTCACTGACCTGTGCAAGATAAGAAAATCTGGCCTTTGCGCCTGAATGTTGCGGAGAAAAAGCATGGCGGGGAATGACCGCGAGCCAATAGGACGTAAGGGAAAGCCGACGCGTCCGGCGAAAGAAAAGGTAAGCCGTCGTCGCCTCAGAGATGAGGAGTATGACGATGACTATGAAGACGATTATGAGGATGAAGAACCGATGCCGCGTAAAGGGAAAGGCAAAGGGCGTAAGCCTCGTGGTAAGCGCGGCTGGTTCTGGCTGCTGCTGAAGCTGTTTATTGTTTTTGTTGTCCTGATCGCGATTTACGGCGTTTATCTGGATCAGAAGATCCGCAGCCGTATTGACGGGAAAGTCTGGCAATTGCCTGCGGCAGTGTACGGCCGCATGGTGAACCTTGAGCCGGACATGTCCATCAGCAAGAATGAGATGGTGAAGCTGCTGCAAGCCACGCAGTATCGTCAGGTCACGAAAATGACCCGTCCGGGTGAATTTACCGTCCAGGCGAAAAGCATTGAGATGATCCGCCGTCCGTTCGACTTCCCGGACAGTAAAGAAGGGCAGGTGCGCGCGCGTCTGACCTTTGACGGCGATCGCCTGGAAACCATTGAGAACATGGATAACGATCGCCAGTTCGGTTTCTTCCGTCTCGATCCACGTCTCATCACCATGCTGTCGTCCGCAAACGGCGAACAGCGCCTGTTCGTGGCGCGTAACGGCTTCCCGGATCTGCTGGTGGATACCCTGCTGGCAACCGAAGACCGCCACTTCTACGAGCACGACGGGATTAGCCTCTACTCCATTGGTCGTGCGGTACTGGCTAACCTGACCGCGGGGCGTACGGTGCAGGGGGCGAGTACCCTGACCCAGCAGCTGGTGAAAAACCTGTTCCTCTCCAGCGAGCGCTCTTACTGGCGTAAAGCCAACGAAGCGTACATGGCCGTGCTGATGGATGCGCGCTACAGCAAGGATCGTATTCTTGAGCTGTACATGAACGAGGTGTACCTCGGTCAGAGCGGCGATAACGAGATCCGCGGCTTCCCGCTGGCGAGCCTGTACTACTTTGGCCGTCCGGTAGAAGAGCTGAGCCTTGACCAGCAGGCGCTGCTGGTGGGCATGGTAAAAGGCGCGTCGATCTACAACCCGTGGCGTAACCCGAAACTGGCGCTGGAGCGTCGTAACCTGGTGCTGCGTCTGCTGCAACAACAGCAGGTGATTGACCAGGAGCTGTACGACATGCTGAGCGCGCGTCCGCTGGGCGTTCAGCCGCGCGGTGGGGTGATCTCTCCGCAGCCTGCCTTTATGCAGATGGTACGTCAGGAGTTGCAGTCTAAGCTCGGAGATAAAGTGAAAGATCTCTCCGGGGTGAAGATCTTCACCACCTTTGACTCCGTGGCGCAGGATGCGGCAGAAAAAGCGGCGGTTGAAGGTATTCCGGTTCTGAAGAAGCAGCGTAAGCTGAGCGATCTGGAAACCGCGATGGTGGTAGTTGATCGCAACACCGGCGAAGTTCGCGCCATGGTGGGCGGCGCCGAGCCGCAGTATGCGGGCTATAACCGCGCGATGCAGGCGCGTCGTTCGATTGGTTCTCTGGCAAAACCGGCAACCTACCTGACCGCGCTGAGCCAGCCGAATCTCTATCGACTGAACACCTGGATCGCCGATGCGCCAATCTCCCTGCGCCAGCCTAACGGCCAGGTGTGGTCTCCGCAGAACGATGATAAGCAGTTCAGCGGCCAGGTGATGCTGGTGGATGCGTTAACCCGTTCCATGAACGTGCCAACGGTTAACCTCGGCATGGCGCTGGGCCTCCCCGCCATCACCGACACCTGGCAGAAGCTGGGCGTACCGAAAGATCAGCTGCACCCTGTGCCAGCGATGATCCTGGGGGCGCTTAACCTGACGCCAATCGAAGTGGCCCAGGCGTTCCAGACCATCGCCAGCGGTGGTAACCGAGCGCCGCTTTCCGCCCTGCGTTCGGTGATTGCCGAAGATGGCTCCGTGCTGTATCAGAGCTTCCCGCAGGCTGAGCGCGCTGTTCCGGCGCAGGCGGCCTATATGACGCTGTGGACCATGCAGCAGGTGGTCCAGCGCGGTACCGGGCGTCAGCTGGGGGCGAAGTATCCTGGTCTGCATCTGGCGGGTAAAACCGGGACTACCAACAACAACGTCGATACCTGGTTCGCCGGTATTGATGGCCGTGAAGTAGTGATCACCTGGGTGGGCCGCGATAACAACCAGCCGACTAAACTGTATGGTGCGAGCGGCGCGATGTCGATTTACCAGCGTTATCTGGCAAATCAGTCTCCGGTGCCGCTGAACCTCGTTGCCCCGGAAGATATCGTCGATATGGGCGTGGACAGCTCGGGTAACTTCATTTGCGGCGGTGGCGTGCGTACGCTGCCGGTCTGGACGACCAACCCGGATGCGCTGTGCCAGCAAAGCCAGCCAGAAGAACCGACAGGTAACCCGTTCGATCAGTCTTCTCAGCCTCAGCAGCCGCAGCAGCAACAGCCGCAGCAGCAGAACGAGAAGAAAGACAGCGACGGCGTCGCCGGCTGGATCAAGGATATGTTCGGCGGCAACTAGCCCTTATGACACCCCCTTCCCTGGAAGGGGGTATTTTTTCACCTCAGCAACTCATTTCCTTAACCCTGTTTTCAATCCTTATTAACGACCCGTTTTCCGTTGATTATTTCTTAAACCCTCAATTCTTGTAGGGCCGCATATCGCTTGCTATGCCGTCAGCGTTTCGCATATTATTCTGCGGTCATAATAATAATTCTCGTTTACGTTATCATTCACCTTTTTCATCAGAGATCCATCATGGCGCTTTCCAATACTGCTCAGCCAATTAACACGTCGCTGCGTAAAATCGCAGCCGTCGTAGCCACAGCGGTTGCCGGCATGTCTGCTTATGCACAGGCCGCTGAAACCCCCAAGAAAGAAGAAACCATCACCGTGACTGCCGCACCGGCTGCACAGGAAAGTGCCTGGGGTCCTGCACCGAC
Source organism: Enterobacter cloacae complex sp. I1M (assembly GCF_014982425.1). NCBI lineage: Bacteria > Pseudomonadati > Pseudomonadota > Gammaproteobacteria > Enterobacterales > Enterobacteriaceae > Enterobacter > Enterobacter cloacae complex sp. I1M. The sequence continues at coordinate 24,473 of NZ_JADCLG010000044.1, forward strand.
GATTGCGGCAAAACGCACTGCAACGGCGACGAAAACCGATACACCCATTGAGAAAACCCCGCAGTCTATTTCTGTTGTGACTCGTGAAGAGATGGACATGAAACAGCCGGGGACGGTTAAACAGGCCCTGGCCTATACCCCAAGCGTTTTCGCAACGCGCGGCGCCTCAACAACTTACGATGTGGTTTCGATTCGTGGTTTCACGACCTCCAGCACCGTGAATACCAACCAGTATCTGGATGGGATGAAGTTGCAGGGAGACAACTACTCTGAAGCGTCCATGGACCCGTACTTCCTTGAGCGCGTAGAGCTGCTGCGTGGCCCGACGTCTGTACTGTATGGCAAAAGCCATCCGGGCGGCGTAGTGAGTATGGTCAGCAAGCGTCCAACCACGGAACCGTTGAAAGAAATTCAGTTCAAAATGGGGACGGATAACCTCTGGCAGACGGGGTTTGATTTCAGCGACGCGATTGACGATGACGGCGTGTGGTCCTACCGTCTGACCGGTCTGGGACGTAGTGAGAACGCGCAGCAGGAAATGGTGAAGTCTACTCGTTACGCGATTGCGCCGTCTTTCAGCTGGCGTCCTGATGATAAAACCGATTTCACCTTCCTGAGCAACTTCCAGAGCGATCCGGATGCGGGTTACTACGGCTGGCTGCCACGTGAAGGTACCGTTGTGCCTTACTATGATGCTAACGGAAAAGCGCACAAACTGCCGACCGACTTCAACGAAGGTGATGAAGACAATAAGATCTCCCGTCGTCAGAAAATGGTGGGTTACAGCTTCGCGCATGAATTCAACGACACCTTCACCGTGCGTCAGAACCTGCGTTATACCAAAATCAACACCCTTTACCGTTCAGTTTACGGTAACGGCTATATCGCCCCGGCCCAGATCAGCCGTGCCTACGTGCGCTCAGATGAAGACCTCAACTCGTTCACGGTTGATACACAGCTCCAGTCGAAATTCGCGACCGGCGCCGTTGACCATACCCTGCTGACGGGTGTGGATTACCTTCGTATGCGAAATGACATTGATGCTGACTACGGCACCGCCGATCCGATCAGCATGAACAATCCTCAGCACGGCAATGCGAACGTCAATGTGAACTTCCCGTATGCCATGCTCAATCGTCAGGAGCAGACCGGGCTCTATGCGCAGGATCAGGCTGAATGGGATAAGTGGGTACTCACCCTGGGTGGCCGCTATGACTTTGCGAAAACGTCTGCCTTTAACCGTAATAACGGAACCACCGCGGAAATTAACGATCAGGCATTTACCTGGCGCGGGGGGATTAACTACCTGTTCGACAACGGGATTACACCATACTTCAGCTACAGTGAATCCTTTGAACCGCTCTCTGGCACCACCCAGGGCGGCAAACCGTTCGATCCGGCGCGCGGCAAGCAGTATGAAGCGGGCGTGAAGTATGTTCCAAAAGATCTGCCTGTTGTAGTGACGGCAGCGGTATACCAGCTGACCAAGAACAATAACCTGACCGCCGATCCGGCGAACCCGACCAGCGGCTTTAGCGTGCAGGGCGGTGAAATTCGCTCCCGAGGCTTTGAGCTGGAAGCGAAAGCGGCGGTGTCGGCTAACGTGAACGTGACGGCGGCCTACAGCTACACCGATGCGGAATACACCCACGACACCTGGTATGAAGGTCGTCGTCCGGCAGAAGTACCGCGCAACATGGCATCACTGTGGGCGGATTACACCTTCCACGAGACGGCGCTAAGTGGCCTGACCGTTGGTGCGGGTGCTCGCTACATCGGTAACACGGTGACGTACTACTCCTCAGCGTCGCCTAAAGCCTATGAGTCCTTTAACGTCGCGGGTTATGCCCTGGCGGATGCGACCGTGAAATACGATCTGGCGCGCTTCGGTCTGCCGGGCTCTTCCGTCGGCGTCAACGTGAACAACATCTTTGATCGTGAATACGTCTCCAGCTGCTACAGCGAGTATGCATGCTACTGGGGAGCAGGACGCCAGGTTGTTGCCACGGCGACCTTCCGCTTCTAACCTCTTTATGGGCACGGTTCGCCGTGCCCTTTTTATTTAAGTTGGCTGACATGCAGGATACTAAAACGCAATCCGACTCCACCTTCACGCTCAACAATCTCTCCTTTCGCGTACCCGGGCGCACCTTGCTGCATCCGCTCTCTTTGACGTTTCCCGCAGGTAAAGTGACCGGTTTAATCGGGCACAATGGTTCCGGTAAATCGACGCTGCTGAAGATGCTGGGCCGTCATCAGCCGCCGTCCGAGGGCGACATTCTGCTGGATGACCAGCCGCTGGCGAGCTGGAGCAGTAAGGCCTTTGCCCGCAAGGTGGCCTATCTGCCGCAGCAGTTGCCGCAGGCGGAGGGGATGACGGTGCGCGAGCTGGTGGCGATTGGACGTTATCCGTGGCACGGTGCGCTCGGGCGTTTTGGCGTTGCTGACAGAGAGAAAGTGGAAGAGGCGATCGCGCTGGTTGGGTTAAAACCGCTGGCGCACCGTCTGGTGGATAGCCTGTCCGGTGGCGAGCGTCAGCGCGCATGGATCGCAATGCTGGTGGCGCAGGACAGCCGCTGCCTGCTGCTCGACGAACCCACTTCAGCGCTGGATATTGCTCATCAGGTTGACGTCCTGGCGCTGGTGCATCGGTTAAGCCAGCAGCGCGGCCTGACGGTGATTGCCGTTCTGCATGATATCAACATGGCGGCACGCTACTGCGACTATCTGGTAGCGCTGCGCGGCGGTGAAATGATCGCTCAGGGTACGCCTGCCGAACTGATGCGCAGCGAAACGCTGGAACATATCTACGGTATTCCTATGGGCATTCTGCCTCACCCGGCCGGGGCTGCACCCGTGAGCTTTGTCTACTGATGCTGGATCAAACATTAATTAGCCGCCGTCGCCTGCTGACGGCCATGGCACTCTCACCGCTGCTGTTAAAGATGGGCCCGGCCCGCGCTGCCGCAGTCGATCCGCACCGCATCGTGGCGCTGGAGTGGTTGCCCGTCGAACTGATGATGGCGCTGGGCGTGACGCCTTACGGCGTGGCCGATATTCCCAACTACACCCTGTGGGTGAATGAGCCAAAACTGCCGGACTCCGTCATCGACATCGGTCTGCGTACGGAGCCGAACCTCGAGCTTCTCACCCAGATGAAACCGTCTTATTTATTCTGGTCTGCGGGGTATGGCCCGTCGGAAGAGACCATGGCGAAGATTGCGCCCGGACGGGGCTTTTCCTTTAGCGACGGTAAAAAGCCGCTGACCATGGCAAAAAATTCCATCCACGAGATGGCGCAGTTCCTCAACCGTGAGGCTGAGGCGAAAAAACATCTCAATGAATTTGATGCGCTGATTGATTCCCTTAAGCCGCGCTTTGCCCACCGTGGCGATCGGCCTTTGCTGATGGTGACCCTGCTGGATGCCCGCCATATGCTGGTCTTTGGAAATAACTGTCTGTTCCAGGAAGTACTCGACAGCTTTGGCATTCGCAATGCCTGGGAAGGCGAGATGACGTTCTGGGGCAGTACCGCAGTGGGTATTGACCGTCTGGCGGCGTTTCGTGATGTGGACGTGCTGTGCTTTGACCACGGCAATGAGCGCGAAATGCAAACCCTGATGGCGACTCCGCTCTGGCAGGCAATGCCGTTCGTCCGCGAGCAGCGCTTCCTGCGCGCGCCAGCGGTATGGTTCTACGGCGCGACGCTGTCGGCCATGCATTTTGCCCGCGTGCTGGACAATGCACTGGGAGGCAAGGCATGAGCACGCGTATGGCCCGTTTCCCGATGTTACTGTTAGCGCTCATTTTTCTGGCTGCCCTGACATTAACCGGCTTTAACCTGACCACGGCGTTACCGCGCGATCAGTGGGCAGCCGCGTTTGCCGCACCGGATATCGACAATATTCAGCAAATGCTGTTCCACTACAGCCTGCTGCCGCGTCTGGCTATCTCCCTGCTGGTCGGGGCGGGACTGGGACTGGTGGGCGTACTGTTTCAGCAGGTGCTACGTAACCCGCTGGCGGAGCCAACCACGCTGGGCGTGGCGACGGGGGCTCAGCTGGGGATCACCATCACCACGCTCTGGACCCTGCCGGGAGCGTTAACCTCGCAGTTTGCCGCGCTGGCAGGCGCATGCGTGGTCGGTGCGCTGGTCTTTGGCGTAGCCTGGGGAAAACGTCTCTCACCGGTCACGCTGATCCTCGCGGGGCTGGTCGTCAGCCTCTACTGTGGGGCGATCAACCAGCTGCTGGTGCTGTTTCACCACGACCAGCTGCAAAGCATGTTTATGTGGAGTACCGGCACGCTCACCCAGACCGACTGGAGTATCGTCCAGCGCCTGTGGCCGCAGCTGTTTGGCGGCGTGGTGCTGACGCTGCTGCTGCTGCGTCCGCTCACGCTGATGGGCCTCGATGACGGCGTGGCGCGCAATCTCGGGCTGGCGCTGTCGCTGGCCCGTCTGGCGGCCCTGACCCTGGCGATTGTGCTGAGCGCGTTACTGGTTAACGCCGTCGGCATCATCGGTTTTATCGGCCTGTTTGCGCCATTGCTGGCAAAAATGCTCGGCGCGCGCCGTCTGCTGGCGCGTCTGATGCTGGCGCCGCTGATTGGTGCGCTGATCCTCTGGCTTTCCGATCAGCTCATTCTCTGGCTGGCGCGCGTCTGGATGGAAGTTTCCACGGGCTCGGTGACGGCCCTGATCGGCGCGCCGCTGCTGCTGTGGCTGCTGCCGCGCCTGCGCAGCATTAGCGCTCCGGCGATGGATGCCGGCGATAAAGTGCATGCCGAGCGTCAGTCGGTGGTGTGGTTCAGCCTTGCCGGGCTGGCAGTGCTGGTTATCGCCTCGTTTGCCGCACTCTCGCTGGGACGCGACGCCACGGGCTGGCACTGGGCAACGGGGGATTTGCTGCATGAACTCATGCAGTGGCGCTGGCCGCGGATTTTCTCCGCGCTGATTGCTGGCGTCATGCTGGCGGTGGCGGGCTGTATTATCCAGCGTCTCACCGGCAACCCGATGGCAAGCCCGGAAGTATTAGGGATCAGCTCCGGGGCCGCGTTTGGCGTAGTGTTGATGTTGTTCCTCGTACCGGGAAATGCGTTCGGCTGGCTGATGCCTGCCGGGAGTATCGGTGCGGCAGTCACGCTGATGATTATCCTGATCGCCTCCGGGCGAGGTGGTTTCTCACCTCACCGCATGCTGCTGGCCGGGATGGCGCTCAGCACCGCGTTTACTATGCTGCTGATGATGTTGCAGGCGAGCGGCGATCCGCGCATGGCGCAGATCCTGACATGGATTTCCGGTTCAACATACAACGCCACTGGCAGTCAGGTGGTGCATACCGGGATTGTGATGATCGTGCTGCTGGCGATTGTGCCGCTGTGCCGCCGCTGGATGACCATTCTGCCGCTGGGTGGGGATACCGCCCGCGCGGTCGGGGTGGCGCTGACGCCAACGCGCATTGCGCTGTTGCTGCTGGCCGCGTGCCTGACGGCGACGGCCACCATGACTATCGGCCCGCTCAGTTTTGTCGGATTAATGGCGCCGCATATCGCCCGTATGATGGGTTTCCGCAGGACTTTGCCGCATATCGTGATCTCTGCGCTGACGGGCGGGGCGATCCTGGTCTTTGCTGACTGGTGCGGAAGGATGGTGCTGTTCCCGTATCAGATCCCGGCGGGCCTCCTGTCGACCTTTATCGGCGCGCCTTACTTTATTTATCTGTTGAGAAAGCAGAGTCGGTAATAAAAGTAAACGACAATCCTTAGATTGCCGTTTTAGTGTTTGCTCCCTCTCCCTGTGGGCTGAGGGATCCCCAG